>NZ_JBHZPG010000022.1:0-80135 GCF_042788005.1 Peribacillus sp. YIM B13472 | reverse complement strand
ACGCCTTTATCGAACTCTATCGTATCGGATTCTATCATCAATACATACTTCCCATTAATCTTTCCTAAATGGATGCTTTCGCCAAAATCGGCTAGTAGTCCTTTGATAGATGTACTGCCAAGCTTCATTCGCAGTTCGGCTTCAGGTGTATGCTCGACAATCTGGGCTGTGGCTTCGACGACCTGATGGGTTTCAAGGCGTTCCTGGATTTCACGCTTTTCACTTGTTTCCCAAATTTCCAGGTCCTGTTCGAACTTGTGCAGTTCGTCACTGTTTTCTTCGAATTGGGCGGATACATGTTCATGGACCATGTGGATGACCTGGTTTTTCATGATTTCCGGCATCGATTCGCCATATTCGACGAACTTCAGGAAATCCTCGAAGTAGCGGGCATGTGAGGCCTGGTGGATTTTCAGTTCGCCTTCCTCGACCATTCCTTCTTCGGGCATGTATGGGTATTGAATGGATTTCATATTTTTAGTGGTGATTGCCATTTCAACGTGCCTAATCAAGGTCCGTTCATCCGAAATGGAAGCAACTTTTGGCTCGAAATCACATTTTAATAAGAATACGAATGGTTCATCAAGATATTTCGATAATTTAGCCGAAGCAATTATGAAGACACCACCACGGACGGCACTTGTATCAATATAGGACCGCGTGAATTGTTCATTTTCCTCTTGGAATTCCTCTTTCGTTTTGGCATAGCGAACACGGTTAAATACGTTGTAATTAGGGTTGGAATCAAGTGCATGTCCTTCTTCGACAATAAAAGAACCGATTTTCGTCGGTATTTGTTCAGTTTTTGGATGACGGTCCACTTTTCGCTTGGAAATCTTCATCAATTCCCCATCCAAAAAATCCTTTAGAGGACTTTCCTCGTATTCTTGGGTATCAAGTGTTTGGAAATGTTTAAAACGCTTATCAGCTTGATCGCCTTTTCCTTCAACTTGGATTAGATAAAAAGATAGATAGGTAATCGTAAAATCCATGAATGTCACCTTCTTCAATTAGTAAGCATTATTCCCATACTTTTTTTAAGACTTAATAAGTATAGTGATGTACTTTGATTCCGTCAAACGATTGGTGCACGAATGGTCAGAATAATATTGATGAATTATTTCATAATCTTCTCTGAGACACTCCCTGGAGTGTTTTTTTGTTTGGACATAAATAGTTCATAAGTCTTGTGTGAATGAGGGGAATTTATCAAAGTGAATTAAGATTAATAGACTTTATGTCGAAATAGTATATATGGGTAGAAAGAATGGAGGGTAATTCAATCATGAAAAGTATATGGAGAAGTAGACAAAAGATAGATTCAATAGACTATATGCAATATAAAGAACAAGTCGGTATCAATATCAGCGAATATTCGAGTGTATTGAATCAAGTGGACATGATTCATTTGACGATCGGGGATTTGTGCATAATTCGTTCTTTACAGGAAAAAGTGAAAGAACACTTGACCCAAATTGTAGGGAATTTTTATAAAAATCTAGAAAAAGAACCCTCTTTAATGAAAATCATTTCGGACAATAGTTCTGTTGAGAGATTGAAAAAAACACTGCATCGCCATATGTTCGAAATGTTTAGCGGTACCATTGATGATGCGTATGTTAAACAGCGTTATATTATCGCATAAGTACATGTGCGAATTGGACTGCAGCCCAAATGGTATATGAGTGCTTTTCAGAATTTACTGCAATCATTAATCATTCATGTGATTTCCGATATAAAAAATATTGAGCAATATCAAGAAAACATTCTGGCTATCACTAAAATTTTTAATTTAGAGCAGCAAATAGTTTTAGAGGCATATAAACTTGAAAATGAGAAGATTCGCCAAAAAAACTTAGCAGAAAAAGAAACGATAAAACTACAGGTCAATCATAATGCAGAGGAATTGGCAGCAATCAGTCAAGAGACTAGTTCAGCAACTCAATTAATGGCAAATAAGGTAGGCGAAATTCATGATTTCACTCAAAAAGGGTCAGAGATTGCCATACATGCAGAGGGAAAATCAAATGAGGGAGTCGAACTGTTACAAGGATTAGAGAAAAGATTGGTAAAAACGCAAGAGCAAATGACGATCATCTCCAAAGATATGGAACAGCTATCCAATACTTCTAAGGAAATTGAACGAATTGTCACGATCATCACTTCAATTGCGGAGCAAACGAATTTGTTGGCGTTGAACGCAGCGATTGAAGCGGCAAGAGCTGGTGAAAATGGTAAAGGATTTGCAGTTGTGGCTGGTGAGGTAAGGAAGCTTTCAGAAAATACCAAGGTATCAGTTTCGGAAGTAGTGAAACTGGTTAATGGAATTGCTCATTTTACCAATGTCATGAACATGTCAATTTCCATGGTTAGCGGGGAAATTACTAAAGGCACGAAACAAGGAAAAGAAACTGGCATATTTTTTACTGAAATAGCGAAGTCCATGCTTTCTGTTAAAGAGCAGAATATTAAGATCACCAAGGAAATGACAGAGCTGAATGATATATTCGATGAAATTAATGAAGCGTTCAATCAAGTGGCCGTTTCCTCGGATCAATTGACTCAATTAACGATGAACTTGTAATAAGTTTAACGATTTTGTTAGAAAGAACACATTATCGGACTCATTCATATTTTAATAAACAACTCGATAGAATATTTCTATAAAGCCCTAAAGCGGTTAATAGAATAGCAACAAACATAAAGGAAATAAAACCAAATCCAAGATGAAGTTAACAGGCTGCTCAATAAATCACTTGATATAAAATTAGTTTAATGTTATATTAATAAAGCGATGAGCTAATTTGTGTAAGTCGAAGAACAAGCTTTTAGCTAAACGTCGGGATGTGGCCTGACGGTTCTGCGCCACAAACGCATCAAAGACGCCTGCTGCGTGCAGGCGTCTTTTTCATTTTATCGATTCTTTTCTTGCAGCTTGTACGTCATCCTTGAATTCCTCTTGTATTTCTTCCGTTATTCCCTTGGTTGCATCCTTAAACTCCCTAAGTGAGGTGCCGACTGCCCGACCGATTTGAGGTAGCTTGTTCGGTCCAAAAACAATTAAAGCTAAAAGAAGGATTAAAATCAAACCGGGAAAACCAATGTTTGAAAGCATAACTAGTCACTCCAATCAAGTTTGTTAGTTAATATTATAGACTCCTTCCATGTATTTGCAAATATTATTTAGGATATACTATATAGTTCAGCATCCGATGATCTTCGCAAGACAAACACATTCAATTCCGTCCCAATTTTATCTTGCACATTCTATCTGAAAATATTACTTACCCAAGGATGCTATTCCTTAAAAAGATATCAATGAAAGTTGGGGGACAGTATGAGAAATCAGAGTTCAGCTATTAATTTCGCCGTTTGGGCATGACAAATTGGCTCCACCAGCTTAATGTGTAACATGAAATTTTTTTGTTGTCTGGGAATGATTAAACTTGCAAGATTGAAGATATTTCGGTATTATAACTATACAAGCTGCGTTGTTCGTAATGATAATTAAGTTTTAACCTTTAAGCTGTAATAGGGAGTTTTACATCGAGACAGGAATGTTATGCCTCGTCAATGACTTGGACAACAGGATTGTTTCTGCAAACACCCACTTTGAGGAGTGGTGGTTTAAAACTTTCTTACTTGAATACGGCAATTGCGGCTTACTACTTTTATAATTAGAAACCAGTTCCGATGAGGGACTGGTTTTTTGTTGTTTTTACTTATTTTCGGAACTTTGTATATAACGATAGCATCAGAAAACATTTTCAGAGATTTATGAAAAATATTCGAAAATTTTTATTGAAATATCAGATAATTAGCATTTATAATAACAATTAGATAACTCGGTTCACTATTTGTATAAATTAATGGTGAGTCGTTGTTTTTAAAAGGAATAAGTAAGCGCTATCATTTGGAAGGAAGTACTGCAGTCACCTAGAGAGGAGAAAATTTTATGGCTAAAATTAATACGACCGAGGTAATTGGCAACAGTAAGTTCAATCGCTTTCATTTTGGATTGCTGGCATGGTGTTTTATCATTATCCTTTTTGATGGCTATGACCTCGTCGTTTACGGTACTGTTGTTCCGGTATTGACGGAGGAGTGGAACCTTACTTCCGTGGAAGCGGGGGCAATGGGGAGCTATGGACTATTTGGTATGATGTTCGGGGCCATTTTCTTTGGTACATTAGCAGATCGGATTGGCAGAAAAAATGTTATAGCTATTTCACTGATTTTATTTAGTTTATTTACACTATTATGTGGATTTGCGAACACGCCTACCATGTTTTCGACTTTCCGATTTCTAGCCGGATTAGGGCTAGGGGGAATCATGCCGAACGTCATAGCTTTATTGACGGATTATGCACCGAAAAAGATGCGGAGCATGGTCGTTTCAATCGTTTTGTGCGGTTACTCATTCGGAGGGATGCTTGCGCCGATACTGGGCATCCTGGTTATGCCGACACTAGGTTGGGAATCAATATTCTGGTTTGCCGGAATACCATTGTTGTTTTTACCCTTCATGATGAAACGTTTACCAGAGGCTTCGACCCATCTGATTAGAATCAACAAAAAGGAAGAACTGATCAGAATATTATCCAAGGTAAGTCCGGAAAGTGAATTCGACATCAAGGACGAACTTGTGGAAGGGAAAAAAACAGATACGAATATGCCGATTGTTGGATTATTCAAGGATTCCCGTGCACTAAGCACACTGATGTTCTGGATCGCCTTTTTCATGTGCCTATTGATGGTATATGGATTGAATACATGGCTACCAAAGTTAATGATCGAGGCAGGGTATGCGCTGAATTCAAGCTTAGGTTTCTTGATCGTTCTTCAAGGGGGGGCTATCGTAGGGACACTTATCATCGCTAAACTTTGTGATCGTTATGGATCCAAGAAAATGCTTGTGCCGATGTATGCGCTTGGGGCAGTCAGTTTGACCCTATTGGGAATGGGCGGAAGCTCGTTTGTGATTTACACTTTGGTAGCGGTTGCAGGAGCCTGTACCATTGGTGCCCAAAATCTTGTACAAGCCTATGTTTCCCAGTACTATCCACCAAATATTAGATCAACGGCATTAGGGGTCGCATCTGGAATTGGAAGGATCGGCGGTATGCTCGGACCCATACTCGGCGGATTCTTATTATCCATCTCGCTACCCATCCAAATGAATTTCATCGCCTTCGCTGTTCCGGGTCTCATTGCCGCGGTTGCTTTATCATTCGTTCCAGCGAAAATGGCTTATTATAAACATGATCATTCGGAACCAACTGAAGTGGTGGTAGAATCCAATAAAATGAACGTCTTGTAAAATTAAATGCATGAAATGCAGGGCAGGGATACCCTTGCTGCCATTTCATGCATATTTGTTTTATTTGCCTTTTTTGATGTAGTAATGGATCTATATGAAAAGGGAAATTGAAAAGAATTAGCGGTAAGATTTTCCGAGAATTGTTTGGTTTGCTCTATTCTTGAGAAAAGTTGCTTAAATGTTCATAATTTCGCAATTCGAGTCACTCTTAATATAATGAATAAATGTTAGAATGATGGTACGGATAATTAATTCCTCCTTAAAATGGAGCGAACTAGAAAATAATCTCATCTTTTGTGAGGAGTCTTACTTTGAAAATTTTAAAACATGTAATTTTTTGGTTAAGCATTATAGGGACATTATTCTCTATGATTTATTTCTTTGTAGCGGACATTCCGTTATATGTTAAATTGTTAGGCGGAGCCATCATTATTTATCTTGGTTATGATCTTATAACAGAATCAAGGAAAAGAAAACGTAAAGAAGCCTTGGAAGCATAATCCTTATACTCGTTATAAGCCCTCTTTGATAAGAGGGCTTTTTTTTGTTGACAAAAGGGGTTCGGAATGGTCTCATTTCGAATCCCTTTCACGATTTTATCGAGGGAATTATTACCCGAATTTTATAATAAGATTTGAACGTTGATTTCCTCTCCAGGCACTCGCTTTCCGTGGGCGGTCTTCCCCCGGACCCGCTTTTCCCTCACTGACGGGTATGATATGTTCATGCTAGGGACGATCCTGCCATCTTTGATGGCGGAGTGGAGGATAACTGCTGTAGAGGCGGGGGTATTCAGCAGCTATGGATTGTTTGGAATGATGATAGGAGCGTTGGTCTTTGGACCGCTGGCTGATAAATTCGGCAGAAAGAAAGTCATTTTGATTTGTACGGTCATTTTTTCCGTATTTACATTTATCGGGCTTTGCCGATGAACCAAATTCTTTTGGGATACAACGTTTTGTTGCAGGACTTGGACTGGGAGGAGTCTTGCCGAACTTAATTGCTATCATTACTGAATATGCTCCAAAAAAAACTTAGAAGTACCATGGTCGCGATCATGTTCAGCGAGCACGCTTTAGGGGGGATGTCGCATCAATGGGAGCGATGTATTTGATTCCGAACTTTGGTTGGCGGGCAGTGGTTTGGCTAGGTGCACTCCCATTAATCTTCATGCCTATATTATATAAATTGTTGCCAGAGTCGATTAATTATTTAATGACAAAAAACAAAAAAAGCAAATTGGTGGACGTTCTGAATCAGGTGAATGTATACGGGCAATAACCATGAATGATAATTATGTCCTTCAGGAGCAACTTAAAAGTGAAATGAAAGGGTTTCCAGTTAAACAGTTTTTCAAAAAAGGGAGGACTTTAAGCACCCTCATGTCCTGGATTGCATTTTTCATGTGTTTGTTCGTAATGTATGGCTTGACTACATGGCTTCCAAAGATCATGGGAGGGGCAGGATATGAATTAGGTTCAAGCCATTGAACCTCGGAGCAGTTTTTTAAGCAATAGTTGGAGGGAAGCTTGCAGACAGATATGGTTCCAAGGGATTCTGGTAACTTTTTTGGTCATTGGATTCATTACCCTTACAATGCTGAGTTTCAAGCCAAGCATGATCATGCTTTATATACTGATTGCCATTGCAGGAGGTAGGACAACTGGTACACAATTCGTAACGAATGCATAGGTATCCCAGTATTATCCTAATGAAAACCGATCTACAGGTGTCGGCTGGGCATTGGGCATCGGCAGAAATGGCGGAATACTCGCTCCTACTTTCTGCGGGATCCTGCTTGATATGAAGTTGTCCTTACAAGTCAATTTTTTAGCTTTTGCCATACCATATTCAGGATAATTTCAGCAACATGACTGCAATCAGGCAGGAAAAGAAATTGATATAGCACACAAAGGCTGCATCACTGTATTAACATCAGATGAAGCTCAGCTAAACAATAAGTGGGGAATTTGGTAAAAAATTAAAGGGTATAAGGCCCTTTAATTTTTTAGTGTCTGGGGCCCCATATAATGACTGAAACCCCGACCAAACAGATTACAGCACCAATCCAATCATATAAATCAGGGGTTTTCTTATCGATGGCCCATCCCCATAAAACCGATAAAATAATAAAAACCCCGCCATATGCAGCATAGACACGTCCAAAGGTAGGGAACGTTTGGAAAGTTGCAATGATTCCGTATAGCACCAATCCGAAACCTCCGGCTAAACCTAGATAAATGGATTTACCTTCTCTTAACCAGAGCCAAATTAGGTAACCGCCACCAATTTCCGCTACGCCAGCCATAATGAAAATTAAAGTAGTAACTAACATATATATACCTCGCTTCCTCGTTGAAATTTTATCATATTTGAATTGTAAATGATCATACTTCAACAAAGTTCTAACTAAATGAAAGTCACTATACGTAATAACTTTTCCGCTATTTAATTTCCCCTTTCTTTGAATTTTTTTATATCACATTTACAATAACTCATCATAACGTCAGTACCACTTTTTAGTGAATGCTACACACAGTTCAAAAAGTCAATAAAAAGTCAGAATATTCCGTCGTGTATATTTTAATCTATCTACTTAAACGTTTATCAATAATTTTTTAACTTCTATCTTAAAAAATATAGAAGTTCACCAGAATTGCAAAAAAGACCTCATAACTATGTTTCTTTAATGAAGAAACAAGATGTTGCACCAGTGGAAGGGAGTATCTGCCTAATTACTGATGAGCGGGATATAAACTATTCTCGAAGGAGACAATAGAAAATTTAATGCTTTAATGTTACTTCTTTTATCTCAATTAATCTAAATAACTCTTAAAAGGAGGAATTTTTATGGTTCATGTGGATCTCTTGATAACGAACGCAAACGTTTTGACATTAGATAAAAAATTCGTATTATCTCAGAGAAAATGGGTCCAAATTATTGTTCTTCTCTATCTGTTGTGTTCGATGGGGTTAACATTGTTGGCGCCAAGTTTGATGCTGAATTTGATTAACACAGCATATTATGGATTTGGGCAATTCCTGCCTGGATTATTATCGATTTTCTTTTTCCGGTCCATAAGACCTGCAGGTATTGCAGCAGGCCTCATTGCAGGGGATCTGTTCGCCATATGTATGCATTTAGCACAGATAAATTTCTTGAATATTAATTTTGGCTTAATTGCTTTATTGATCAACTTCACAGTTATTTTTGCAATAAGTATGTATTTGAAAAGAAAACAGAAAGCTCAGACCACTTTTGAAGAACCGATTGCCTACAATAACATTGAAGTAGAAGAAACCTATCCAAAAAAACTCTGTCATTGTCGATTAATAATTATTACTTTCTTACGATATGATGCATTCAGATTTAATTCAACCATACATTATTGTAATAGACTTTAACTTGCATAGCACAAAATGCATTCATATTCCTCAATATAATATCAAGCTATATGAAAAATGGGAGTATTGTTCCTCATGATAAGCGGGCATCCATTTTTCTTCAAAAGAGGCTAATAAATAAACATGCTAACACTATATTGTTGTCTTATTAAAATTTCAAATACGTAAAATATCCCAAAAAAGACCTGGATTTTTTAACTCTAACTTGGATTGCAAAACAGATGCAAAGGGTACTATACCTAAATAGGAATATAGTAATCTAGTTGAGGAGTTGCAGCCATGAAATCCCGAACATTTGCATACATGTTAGCGCTATTTCATTTAAGTATTGTCGGCTTATCTTTCTTATTTACAAAAATGGCGATTGCAGAATCGAATCCGCTTGATACTTTGGCGTTCCGATTCACGATTTCTTTTGTCATCATTTTATTCCTGGTCGCCGTTAAAGTCATTAAGGTGAACTATTCCTGGGAGTCGGTTAAAAATCTGATCCCGCTATCCTTGTTGTTCCCAACTCTTTTCTTTGCCTTTCAAACTTTCGGACTTAAGTATTCGCAATCCACCGATGCTGGAATTCTGTCTGCCGTCACCCCAATTCTAACATTGATGATAGCTGGATATTTCCTGAAAGAGAAAACATCTTTATATCAAAAGCTTTCGATTGTTTTGTCGGTAGTCGGGGTCATTTTTATTTTTGTGATGAAAGGAAGCACCATCGATTTTTCCGACATGCTTGGGATGCTGTTGATCTTGTTATCCTGTATTGCAACTGCCTGTTACACAACGATGACCCGTTCACTTGCCAAGGACTATACACCAGGTGAAATGTCCTTTTTCATGATGGGAACAGGCTTTGTCATTTTTAATGTGGCTGCGATGTTCACCCACTTAAAACAAGGATCGATGGCGGAATTCTTTACACCATGGTCGAGCATGGAATTCATCAGTTCCATTATGTACTTGGGAATATTGGCTTCATTGGTCACTTCGTTATTATCCAATACGATTTTATCAAAAATCAAAGCGTCCCAAATGAGTGTGTTTGCTAATCTTTCCACTGTTGTCACGATTACAGCAGGAGCTCTCATTCTAAATGAAAAGATTACCATCTATGATATTTTGGGGTCGATACTAATCATTTTAGGTGTAATAGGCACGAATTATTTTGGTGTGAAGAAAGAGCATTCAATAAAAGTGAATCTGGAATATAATGAAGGGAAAATGTGAATGGAAATGGTCCATCCCATTAGGGATGGACCATTCAGTTTGTCTACGGTATTTTTATGGCTTGTACAATTTGGTCGTTGATTTCCGCTCCAGGCATTCACTTTACGCGGGCGGTCCGCCCTCGGCTTGCGCCTGCGGGGGTCTCAATTGGACGTGCTTTTCTAAGCAGGAGTCTCGCACACCCGATCCGGTCAACTTAGGTATAACATTTAGATTGAAACGATATCTGAGGAGTTGAAGATATTGCTTTGGGCCAGTTGGTTCGGGAACATCATTTGATGATAGAAACGTTTACCGACACCTTTTTTATACAAACTGAAGGGGCCATTTTCATTTCCACCATCTTGTTTGAGGGAAATCTGTTGAACCAATTACTACTGGTTCGCCTATTTGAGGTGTGCTGACCTGGACACCAAAATCATTGGCCGCTTTTGTTACCCGTTCTATCGGATCTGTCCAGTCATGAAAAGACAAGGTGAACCCAGCCCAATGAATGGGGATCATCCGTTTTCCTTGTACATCGATGTGTGCTTGAACAGTTTCTTCTGGAACCATATGGATGGTTGACCAACGTTCATCATATTGGCCGCATTCCATTAAAGTTATATCAAAAGGTCCGTATTTTTCGCCGATTTCTTTAAAATGGCTGCCATATCCACTATCGCCGCTGAAAAATACCTTTTCTTGTTTTCCATTAATTACCCAAGAACACCATAGTGTCGTATTGCCATCGCGTAAACTTCTACCAGAAAAATGCCTTGCAGGCGTACAAACAAATTGCAAATCCTTGAATGAAACTTCATCCCACCAATTATGTTCCTGAATCAGTTCTTGTTTAACGCCCCATCTTTCAAGATGTCCACCGACACCTAGTGGGACAATGAACTGACTTACCTTATCTTTTAATTTCTTTATTGAGAAATAATCCAAGTGATCATAGTGATCATGTGAGAGGAGGACGGCATCGATAGGAGGCAGCATATCCAAATCGATAGGCAGCTCCCCGCTAAAGCGCTTGTTCCCAAACCAAGGAAAGGGAGTGGGTGCTTTGCCAAACATGGGATCCACTAAAATGGTTTTCCCATCTAACTCCAACATGAATGCAGAATGACCAAACCAGGTGATTTTATTGGAATTCACAGATGCAGGATCTTTTGTTCCAATTACGATGGGACGGTCGGGCCTCCTTTTTGGATTAGGTTTTATGAAATCACGTAAAATGGAACCAGTATGTTTAAGACTCATCGCTTGACTGGCAGGAATCTGATTTTGGAATTTTCCCTTGGCAAAATTCTCTTTTGTAGTGAAACTTCTCACTTTTTCTTTGTTTGTCCGTCTTCCAAGTGGAGGATAGAGGTTTAGGAAAAGTAACAATATTATAAAAGAAGAAATGAGGATCTTAATAATTTTCATCACGATAGCTTCCTCCCATATTAATCAGACCTTTTATTAAAACATATCATATCACAGAATTTATCAGGTTATTTACTATGATGTCCCAAGTGAAAACTTCTGACAAGTGTTTAAGTTTCACCCGTCTTAGGCAGGGAATAGAGGTATATATAATGAATAATATAGATAGCGGTATAAGGAATGTAGCAGCCGAAGGGTAGGGTGATAAATCGATTGTTAATGTTTTTCAGAGTCTTTGTATGGGTAGTATTTATTGCTTTATTAGCCTATGTCATTCTTTCTTGGAAATATAAAGACAAGGTAAGTAAAAGGATTGAAGCGATTCGAAAAACCTGGTATATCATTTTTATCCTGGGTGCATTGATTTATTGGAATTTCTATCCGATGAGCATTTTTAATGAGTGGAAAAATTTCTTGATTATGGCCATCGTATTCATCCTGATTGATATGTTTGTGTTCTTGAGCATGTATATATCCAAGATTGGCGATAACGAGTTATCCTATGCAACAAAAGCCGTTGCGGAAAGTGACAAACTTTTAACGGATAATAGGGAAAAGGTCAAGAATATGTTTCATCTCCTAAAAAAAGAAGGAATACCTGAGTATTATCAAACGAATAAGGAATATTTGGCCTATTTGAGCATTCTCCTGCAAGCGTATGCAGCAAAGGAAGGGATGAACGTGAAAATCCTTCCTTTCAAGACGGAACAGGACAAGCAATTGGTGATAAATGGGCATCCGAACTTGAATGGCAGTACCATTCGTGCTACATTGGAAAGAGAAGATACGTATTATAATGACGAAGAAAAAATGGCTTTGCAGCCTGTAAGTATTTTGATGGAACCTTATATCCTTGACGTTAAATCAGAAAGCTTCGTTTCAGAAGTCGATTGTTTATTAATAGCATTATTAATCATGATGTTCGATATGGTCATAAAACAAAAACCAGGTGGTGAAGGATAAATGAGCATTTATGATAAAGCAGGCAATGACGTGTCAGTTGCCGTAATCAAACCTCAGGTGAAAATACCCGATGTAGGTTTAAGTCCCCACACTAAAAAGGTGATGAAACAGAACGAACGCATTATCCTGAAACAAAAAGAAAAAGCTGCACGCTTCAGCCGATTAAAAAATGTTTTATAAGAAGGGAAGGGGTTTTTCCTTTCCTTATGATATTTAATGGAGAACCCGCATATACTATTCAAAATCAAAGAATAGGAAGGGTCTTTCAGAATATGAACAAAAAACCCGAGAGAGTTAACATCCCGGTCCCCTCCGCTTCACCATCCGAGAAACGGATACATAAGGGAAATGCAGATCTGCTCAAGCTTTTACAAAGGCTGAAGGCTAAACGTTGGATTTTTTTAAGGTAAAAGAAAGCCAGTCTCCAAGGAGAACTGGTTTTTTTATTTTTCAGATGTTCACTGCTGGTGGAAGTATTGAATTTTCTTACGTCCAGACTCTTTAGCCATATACATGGAACGGTCCGCTTTTTTCAAAAGTGACTCCATTTCCGTACCATTATGAGGATAAAAACTTATCCCTATGCTTGCTGATACAAAATGATCATTTCCTTTAATGTTAATGGGCATGGTGGATAAATGGTTCAGTAATAATTCAGCGTTTTGCTGAGTGTTTTTCATTAAATCTTCACAATGCGATGGATGTAATAATACAATGAATTCATCACCACCGATTCGAGCCACATGACTGCCTTCGGGGACGGTTTGCAAAAAACATTCCGCTGCCTTTTTAATAACGTCGTCACCAGCATCATGACCAAAGGAATCATTGAAAAATTTAAAATGATCAAGATCGATGTAAAGAAGGGCCATTTCATCGTTTGTTTTATCTTTATGATAATCGAAATAATTATCAATGAAGTGCCGATTATATAGACCTGACAAAGGATCCCTGATGATCCCTTTTTCAAGAAGTATGGTATGACTAATCAAAGCTGCCAAAGACTTAATGAGTATCAGATCATATTCTTTAAATACATGAGGTTTAATGTCGAATGCACATAATGTCCCAATGATTTCACCCTCATTTATTAGGGGAGCCCCCATAAAACACCCATTCCCTATAAACTTCGTTGCGGGGTGGCCGCTAGTCAATTCATGTTCCTTCAAATTCGGGATAACGAGTGTTTCCAAGCCATTCTCAACAACTAATTTGCAATAAACCATATTATAAGGAAGGATGTCACCTTCACAAATTAACTTTGCATTTCTATTGAATGATTTGATCATAAAACTCTGGATGGGATTCAATATAGAAAGGAAAAATGTATTGACCTCAATGGTTTGAGCTAATAATGCTAATACTTCTTTAGCGATAGAATCGAAATTTTTATAATAGTTGATATCTTGCTGAATCATTCTCAGGCTCCTCTTTTATCTATAGTCTTTTTAGATTTCCGGATGTTATTTCACATATTGAACGACAAAGACACAAAAGCGGAATCTGAATACCGTGACAGTTGTCCGGATTTCCACTAAACTCAATTAAGGGGTTGGATTCGTTTTATCGATGTTCGGCATTTTTTTAATATCATTAAATTTTCATTCGCCGGATTATCAATTAGCTAAATTTCTGTATCCGTTTCTGGATTTCAGGGTGGGTATCACTTAATGATCCATAGAGTCTAAGTCAATGATCAGTCTATTCATCATGCATTATACTGTAAATGAAATGGGGAGAGTACCTTTGATGTGCTTTACTTGAAATATTTTTCTTATTTACCCTGGAGCGTACAAATGTAAAGCAACTTGGCATTTCTGCACCTTCTCATGATAACGGTGCACATGAATTTAGATAAAACGGATGTATCACGCTCATTTATAAAAAAAATTTGGGGAGGATAAAAGGAAGCAATAAAGTACATATTGGATAATTCAAAAGGGGATCATTATGGGAAAATTAGAAAGTATATATCCTATTGCTATAGAGAATACAAAGGAAAAAATAATCCAGGATATGGATTTTTATCTAGAGAACCAAGAGACGATGCCTTCTTATTCAGCTTATATATCAGACAGGACGACTTTTATTGAGCAAATTTGGATAAATGTTTGGCTAAATAAAGCATCAAACGATGTGCCCAGAAAGGAAAAAAAGGCGTTTTTAAGCGAAAGGGGATTTGTAACGGAAGGTTCGGATCATAAGCTGATCAATAGCATGTTCCGGCACGAATTAAAGAAGTATCGCCCGTTTGATGGCTTAACGTGGATTAAAAAAACCTTTGCTGATAATCAAGAAGATTGGGAGAAGAGATATAAAAATGCAAGGGAAAAATTCTTTAAGCGACAAGAAGAACAGCGGCTTGCCAAGCAGCGCTGGAAGATACGGGCAAGACTGCAAGAAGAGGCCAATAGGTTTTTCGAAAGTAACTCACTTCTTTTATATTTACATGTCAGATATTATATTGCTGGAATTTTGACAAAAGATCTTAAGAATAAGCCTAAATTCCAATATGTCGATCCATACTTGCTTGAAGAACAATTGGTTGAAGAGGGGGGCTTTCAAGCTGCCGAATACCTAATGGTCACCGATTTTTTTGAAGAGCTGACAGGCGATATTCACTCATTAATCGGTTGGGGAAGGAACCGTTATGAATATGAAAATTACTTCTACAGGTATGAAAGATTAGTTTCGGATTTCATAATGAAATTAGCCCCTGACAAATACTTGCAACATCTATCTGCTGCACTGCATCATGATTTTTTTGAGTCATATGGGGAAAGGCTGACGGCTGATGCCCTTCAAGGTATACTAAGCGATGAATTGGCTGATTTGTCGCAGTCCTGTTTTGATGAACTTCAGGAAGAATACCTTTCTGATTTACTGAAGCTTGAAGGAATTCATTTTAATGAAACATTGCACGAAGAAATATACGAAAAAGACGTGGAGGACAGAGAGAGAAGAAAAGCTGAAGTATTGGCAGAGCAAGCCAAGAAGCGCGCAGAAGAGCAAAGGATGATCGATGACATCATCGGTAAGGCATATACTCCATCATTAGGAAAAAAAGTAAGATATGTTTTGCATATCGGAGAAACCAATACCGGGAAGACGCATAAGGCCCTGGAGAAAATGAAAGAAGCGGAAAGCGGTTTGTATCTAGCTCCCCTTAGACTGTTGGCCCTTGAGGTATTTGATAAATTAAATGCGGACGGTGTACCTTGTTCATTAAAAACCGGTGAAGAAGAAAAGGCAGTTGAGGGGGCTAAACATGTCTCCAGCACCGTTGAAATGTTTCATGAAAAAGACTACCATGAAGTAATCGTCATAGATGAAGCCCAAATGATTGCCGATAAAGATCGAGGCTTTTCATGGTTCAGGGCAATCACGCAAGCAAATGCGAAAGAAGTACACATAATCGGGAGCAATAATATCAAAATGATGCTTCTGAACCTTCTGAATGAAGCTGATTTAGAACTCCACGAATACAGACGGGAAATACCGCTTGAGGTAGAACAAAAGGAGTTTGGACTGAAGTATACAAAAAAAGGGGATGCCCTCATTTGTTTTTCGAGAAGGCAGGTACTGGAAACCGCGTCCCGTCTAAAAGAGAGCGGACATAATGTCAGCATGATTTACGGCAGTATGCCTCCTGAAAATAGAAAACGGCAAATAGAGCTATTCAATCGTGGTGCAACATCAGTTGTCGTTGCCACCGATGCGATTGGTATGGGATTGAACTTGCCAATACGCCGCATCGTTTTTCTTGAAAACGAAAAATTCGACGGGACACGAAGAAGAAGATTGACTTCTCAAGAAATCAAACAAATCGCAGGTCGTGCGGGTAGAAAAGGAATTTATGACACCGGAAAGGTAGCATTTACAGCAGAAATCAAAATCATGAATAAGTTGCTGGAACAGGTAGATGAACCAGTTCAAACCTTCACTATCGCCCCAACCTCTGCTGTGTTTGAACGTTTTCAAAAATATTACCGGAACCTAGGGACATTTTTCGAAATGTGGGAGAGGTTTGAGCCTCCTAAAGGCACGAAAAAGGCATTTCTATCGGAAGAAAGGGAGCTTTACGAACTGATACGGGATACTGAAATCGAAGCGCGTTTTTCTTTAATGGATTTATATGGTTTCCTGCATATTCCTTTTTCGGCAAAAGAACCAAGTTTGATTAGACAGTGGCTGGAAACGGTCGAAGCGATTGCCGAGAACAGTGACCTTCCTGAACCGATCATCAAGACTAGAAATCTGGAGGAATTGGAGCTATCTTATAAAGCGATAGGTCTTCATCTACTATTTTTATATCGAATGGGTAAGCGGACGGAAGCTGTTTATTGGGAGCGTATCCGTGAAGAAATCAGTGATGGCGTTCATGATCAGTTAAAAGACGAAATGTTGAATTATCAAAAAAAATGCAAGCGCTGTGGAAAAAGGCTTCCGGATGACTCACGTTTTCATATATGTGATGCTTGTTATCATAGAGGGCTTAGGAAGACGCACAGATACAATTAACCGAATTGTTTTAATAGTAATAACCCGAATAAAGTGCACCATGGTGTCGGCATTCGGGTTATTAGCGGTTGTATAAATCACTTTGTCGTTTGTTTCGATTTAGCAATAAGTGCTGCTTGCAGCTTCATTCGTTTATCAGCTTTCTTATCATGCACCACTAAGATTGCATGAATTAAACCAGGGACATAAAAAAATAGTGTGAGGACCAGATTGAACACAGCCTGGATGGGTTTACCGGCTAATAATACGGCTAATGGAGGGAAAAGAATCGCAATTAAATAAAGAATGGTGAACACTCTCCAATATAATGATTTTTATCTGACTCTTACGGTTTTTCTCTTTTTGATAATTTTTTTATTTTAAAACAAATGCTTTACTTGAATCAAGGAGTAATTCGGTTACTGAAGTTCCATTTTCCTGATGCTATCTCTTGCTATCGCCTTGATAAATATATGCTCAAGAGCCGGATTCATACCATCTGAGCATTCTGGCACTAAGATGCAGTCTTTTGACTCACGATGATGTCAGGAGAGCTATGGCTAATCATCGTTTTTGCCGATAACGGTCAGTGTAACGCCGCTTTTTGTGTTAGAATAATCAGAATACTAACTACTGAAAGCGGGAGATATATGAAAAAAAAGATAGGCTGTTTGCATGCACACTATACAAATATAGAATACATAGAAACCGCATTCTCGAAATTCGATATTGAATGGCTTCATTTTGTAGATCCGGGATTGATGCAACGGGTGTCAACGGATGAAAATTTTAAGAATCCGGATGCTCAAAAAAGGGTTAAACAACAAGTCGAATGGATTGCCGAATGTAAAGTGGATGCCATTCTGATAACCTGTACAAACTACATTGCCTTTTTAAACGAAGAACAGCTATCCTTACCCATGCCTATCATTAAAATCGATGAACCATATTTTGAGCAAATTTGCCAATTGCAGCAACCGCAGATGATATTATTCACGAACCCTGCCACTGTTGAAGGAACAGTCAAACGTTTAAATGCTAAAGCTGAAAAATATGGGGCTGTGGATTTTGAAGTTATCATCATCGACAATGCCTTTGAATTCATTATGCAGGGATTGGGAGAGAGATATAACCAGGAAATTTTGAACTTCCTATTCCAGTTTAATAACGAAAAAAGACCAATGTCGGTGGCTCAACTATCAATGGTCGAAGCAGCAAAGAGATATGAACTTCAGACAGGAAAGACAGTTTTAAATCCATTGGATGCATTAGTTGATTCCATGATCGTTCAACTAGAACTAAGTTCATTGAGCGGTCTTTGAATCAAAGGATTTCTGTGCCGCATGACGGAATGATTTTTAAAGTCTTTGTATATAGAAGAAAATAAAAAATCCTTGCAATCTGGTTAAATCCCCGTGCAGGGATTTTTTTATTATTCCTTTGTGCGGATTTGTTCACGGATGTTTTCAAGTTCTTCAAGGGATAGAGCTGTCAGGGAATTTTTTATTTCTTCTTCGACCCGTTTTCGATCAAGCTCCCTATATTCGCTCCACCAATCCCGCAGCCCTTCGGTGTTTTCGAGAAGATACTCTATATCAATTTCTTCTTGCTCATCATCTGATAAATATCGCATGACCGCACCTAATAATCGATTGAGTTTGGCTACTTCACTTTCCTTATCAGGTGAAGCGGGGGTATCTTTCACTTCTAAATCATCTTTAGCCGGAACATTACGAGGTGTCATAATATCCTCCTGTTTTTAATACTAGTGTGCCTAAAAATGGCAGCTTTCAATATGTGTTTTTGGTATTTTTACAAATTTCATTTTTAAAATATTTATTTATATTAAAAAATTTCAACATATACCTCGCTAGAATATATAAATTCCATCATCATCCTTAAATAGCTTTAACAAAGTAATGGGTAAATAAGGGGGAAGTATAGTCTTTAGTGCTATTCCTTACATCAAACGGCTGATTTCCTGCATTCTTCTGCGCATCTTAAGCATGCCTCAGCACATTTTTGACAATGTTCATGATCGTTTTTATTACATTCGTTTCCGCTGCTTTCACAAATCTTGGCACAAACTACAGCCAACTCTGAAATAAACGGTGTACCTCTTCCTATCGCCTGTTCTAAATAAGAGCAAATATCCGCACATTCCCGATCCAAGCGAATGCACTCCACCATCATGTTTACTTGATCTTCTTTTAAGGATGCGTCATAACGATGATTACACGCGGTCATACAATCATTTAAAGTTTGGATAACAGAAAATAATTCTCATGTGACATGAACAAATCTCCTCCTATAATGTGGTCTCTCCCTTACTATTATCCTTTAAAGTACCCTTTAAACTTCTTTTAGGTTAAGGTGAATGGTTCTTCTATAAAACTGACCGGACAAGCGAAGGAGTTTGGGGAATTAATGGAAGGGACAGTGCATAAATTTAAATGAAAGGAGTGGATATATGAAAATGTTTATTAAATTAAGTGTGGCCAGTGTCTCCGGAGCCGTCGTGTATTTGATATATAATGTCAATCAGACACTGCGTAAAGGAATGGGAACGCTAGAAGAAACAAATAAGACACTGGAAGAGGTAAGAAATGCGGTACATGGATTGACGCAAGAGTCCAAACAATTGATCCACTCTGCCAATCAAATTACAGCGGATGTAAAAGGGAAGATGGAAAATGTCGATCCATTGCTGGAATCAGCTCAAGATGTTGGGGAAATGATTCATAATGTAACCAATTCCATGAAAGAAGCCAGTTTGGAAGGCCGCCCTAAGGATTTATCCACTCCGACAGTTCCTTCAACTCGAACTGAAGCTGAGGGGGTTCAAATAATAATCAAATAGTATCATCATTTATCATAATAAAACAGGCACCCCGGGATTCACTAACATATTTAAAGTAATCGTTTCTACTATTTAATTTAGAGGGGGAGCTTTATCTTGATAATTCAATATAGTGTGGCTGCGATCGCTTTAGCCTTCATTTGGTTGGTCGTATTTTTAATCAGTACTCTTCAAAAGGGAATGGTCACGATAGGAGAAGCCAATCAAACATTGGTTGAGGTGAGAAATGCCATCCACGATTTGTCCGGCGAATCGAAACAACTATTGCAAACTGCAAATGAAATCACCGACGATGTAAAAACTAAAATGAAAACGGTTGAACCATTATTGGATTCTGCTCAGGATGTTGGTGAAGCGATACATTCAGTTACAGACTCTGTTAAAAAAGCCACTAACGGTTTCCGTACAGAGTTTACCCCGAAAAAAATCAATGCTATCAAACCCAAAAACCAATTTAGATAAAAAGAAAATATTAAAAAATGAAAGACACTACCGGGATTTGGAGTGTCTTTTTTGATGATATGTATAATAGCTGTAGTCTTATGCTTTAATGGATATCGCCCGTGATTTATATCTATAAGACCCATTTCTCTCATACAGATCCCTTTACACTCTGTATGAGAATTTGGAACAAACATAAATTTTGAATGGATTATAGGACAAGCAATTATTTTTCTGTCTTGTCACCTGCAGCATGACCGGATGTTTTTGAGTCATTGGAATGTTTGACACCTTTACTTACATATGGTTTTGCGCTTTTTTTCTTGTTGGCACTTGTTTTCCAACGATTCCAGCCCTTCTTGCCCGTTCCAGTGCCCGTACCTTTACCCGTTCCACTCTTAGCCTTAGCTTTACTCATGAAATCACTCCATTACAATTGTATGGTTAGTTTAAACCATTTTACTTGATTATTACCCAAGTATGTTGAAATATACAGTAAAGAAGGTGATATGTACAGGGAAAGGCTCAATATTTTTAATTTTTATCGTTATAAACCAATAACAGCAAGGGTTTTTGCCTCACTTTATCGATATGGATCTTGATTTCGTCAGTAAGATGCTTATACCGATTTTTTTGCAAATGGTCAAGTAGTGCATGAAAGTTAATAATACAGCCCCAGTATTCATTCCTAAAATGATTCCTCCCATATTGAGAGAAGCCTGAGACCCTAGGATATACATCATTAAAAAGGCAACAATATGGGACCATACGGTATGGATGAAAGCATCCTTCACTAAACCTAGGCCGATGAGATAAGCTTGCATCGGAATGACAAAAAAATGAAAAAGGAAATAAGGACATAATAATTTTAAATAGTATGCGGCTGATGTTGAAGAAAAAAAGAGGGAGGTTAAAGGTTCCGCAAAGAAATAAATGAAAATCACAGCCGGAACTCCATATAATACGGTGAAAGACATCGATTTTTGCAATAAAACCCTCAATTTTTCCTTATCCTGCTTCTTGTAAGCATTCGAAACATTCGGAATGAGCATGATCATTAAGGAATGCGCGATAAAGGCCGGAAAGAAGCCAATCGTCATCGCAACCCCAGTCAGCATCCCAAAATGCTCTGTAGCCACTACCGCACCGAATCCTGCCGAGAGAAGGGCAGTATGGATCAAAAAGGGTTGGATGGCATTCGTTATCGCATGAAAGATCCTTAACCCCATGGTGGGCAGCGAAACCGCCAATAACTTTTGTCGTGCATGCTTACCGGTTGTCCACGAGTTCGTCCCGCGCCTCATGATTCTCATTTGAAGAATCAAAAGGTTGATCAAATATAGAAAAACGAGGAACTCACTGCCAATCAAAACAAAAAAGGCCATCAATAATGATTTTTCCTGGTTAAAATGAAATAAATTAAAGGTGAGGAAAAGCAAACCGAATTGAATGATATCTTTTAAAAAGTTGGATAAGGCAATCTTCCCCATTTGCTGGACACCCATGAAATAGCCTCTAGCAATCGATGAAAAGGAAACTATGGGGATCACTGTGATGAGCAGCCATTTAATATAGGGATGGTATCTGTCCATTATGGATGAGAAGGAAAGTATGAAAGGCATGACTATACACATTACCAATACGACGACTGCGGCCATTTTAAGTGCATGAATAATAAGATTATAATGCATTGCCTGTTTATTTTCCGCAACGAATTTTGAAATGGAAATATGTAATTCAAGGCTGGCAATCACATAAATCAAAAAGAAAATTGGCAATATGGACATATATAGCCCCATGCCCTCTTCGTGTAATTCCCTGGCCAGGAGCATGTTCACTAAAAATTCGATACATTCACCAAAAAACGCTGCGACAATCAAAATGAGCGTTCCTTTATAAAAAGACTTCATGTTGGCCCACTCCTAACAAGGTGTTTGTATAAAGATATGAGACATGCCATGGAATATTCATGAGGAACTGCATATCCCGGCGATACAATATGCGGTTATGCCTAGGGAAATCCTTATTAATCGTTGTTGTAAGATAAAAAATTAAATCAGGGTAAGGGTGGGGAATTGAGTGAAATTGATTGGTTACATTCAGATGGGGGAAATCATACACATGCCATTTTTCATCAAAAGGCTTCAAAGGGTGATATTCCAAACAAGGGCATGTTTTTGTCATGTTCCCTTTGGCCGAAAGTGTCAGATGAATCATCATCATAAGAATGGGACTAGAATTTCGCTTTGAAATTCATGCTTTATTTTGCTATCCTTTAGCAGAGGGGATGATCAATATGAAATTCACATCTATTAGTCAATCAGATATAGATGAATTGTGCATTGCGTTTGAAAGTTGTCTTACGAAACATGACATTACATTTAAATATGTAGATATGACGGAAGATAACGGAATCATATCGTTTATTTTTTGTAATGACCCGGAAAACGCGAGATCGGTCGACATGGAAAGTGAACGTTTCATTGGATTGGATACGGATTACATAGCCAAGGAAATTTTAGAGCCTATCCTGCCTAGATTAAAGGAATATGCACAAAATAAAATCATCGATTAAGATGATTTTTTTGTTTTCATATTTGTTTTTATTGACTAAATGGAACTGGAAATTTAATTTCCTATTATATGCCTATTATCATAGACAGGGAGATAATATTTCTTTGATCAGAAAGTGTATAGTTAGGGGAACTAAAAAAGATGGAAGGGAAAAGGAAGAATTTATAAAGCGGTTTAGCATTGGATAGCTATGCAGGATATGGTGATTAAATAAAAGAAAAACCCTGGGTGTGAAAAAACATCCAGGGTTTTTCTTCTTTGAAAAGCAATCTTTATGGATTGTAAAGATCGCTTTTCACCACTTACTCTACTCCGCAGCGTTCAGGATCAAATGACCATTTTTTTACCGGCAGTTAATTCAACTTCCTGCATTGGAGATTCCACTTTCTTGTTTTTCTTCACTTTAAAGTGATAAACCGCATAACATCCAAGGAAGAATGCCCCCCCGCAATAAAGGGCCATTCGCTGCTCAGGAACAAAAGCTAGACTGATCATGACGATGCAGTTTGCTATCAAGGCAAGAATGGGGATGAATGGATATAGCGGTACTTTGAATTTCAAGTTTTCCACCTGTCCGCCTTTGCGGATATATGATCTTCTGAAAGCAAGAAGACAAGCCGCGATTGCAATCCAGCCAATTTGTGCTCCTAATCCTGCAAGGGAGAGAAGAAAGACAAACACTGTTTTGGCAGCTACTACACTTGAAAGTAAAGACAAACCAGCTATTGCAAGGGTGATAAGCAAGGCATTAAGCGGAATTCCTCGCTTATTTACCATACCGAGCTTTGGACTTGCCATGCCTTCCTTAGAAAGCGAGTAAAGCATACGTGTTGCCGCATAAAGGCCGGAGTTTGCAACGGACAAAAGCGCTATAAGAATGATGAAGTTCATAATGTCAGCCGCATAAGGAACTCCGATACTATCAAGTACAACAACGAATGGACTTTCAACGATCCCTGCCTGTTCCCTTGGAATCATTGCTGAAAGAACAAAGACAGAAAGAACGAAGAAGAAAAGGGTACGCCAAACGGTTTGTTTGATCGATTTAGGTATGACCTTTTCTGGATTTTCACTTTCTCCCGCGGCAATTCCGATTAGCTCTGTGCCCTGGAAGGAAAAGTTCACTGTAATCATTGTGATAAGCAGGGCCGATATTCCATTCGGGAAGAGGCCTTCACTGAAAAAGTTGGAGAAAAATGGTGCTTCTTGTCCACCTTTCATATCAATAAGACCAAACATGGCAGCACCGCCAACTACGATAAACAGGATTATGGCCAATACTTTTATGCTTGAAAAAACAAACTCAGATTCGCCAAATGCCTTTGCTGATAATGCGTTCAGTAAAAATATGAGTAAAGCAAAGATTGCACACCACATCCAAACAGGTGATTCAGGGAACCATCTTTGCATAAGCTGTCCAGCTGCCAAAAACTCCAAGGCGACCGTAACTGCCCAACCTAACCAGTAAAGCCATCCTATGGCAAAGCCGGTTCCGGGACCGATGAATTTAGTCGCATATGTCTGAAACGAACCGGAAACAGGCATGGCAACCGATAGCTCCCCGAGACAAAGCATCGTTAAATACATGATAAAACCGCCGACTATGTAAGAGAGGATAGCCCCGATGGCCCCAGCTTCATGAATGGTGTAGCCTGAACCAATGAAAAAGCCAGTACCAATACATCCCCCTATTGAAATCATAAATAAATGTCTTGCTTTCATGCTCCGTTTTAATTCATTTGGTTGATTTTCTATTGTCTTCATTGAAAAACTCCTTTACCTGATGGGTGCAAACGGTTTCATTTATGTCTGACGTTATTAGGGAATTTGTGTATTTTACTCACAAATGTAAAAGATTTAATTTGAATCTTAGATGTGGTTGAATTCCCTAGAATAAGAGATTATTTCTGCATTTAGAGATAGATAGGTTCCAATGCAGAATTAATATCAGGTAGCGCCGCTTATAAAGAAAAGGAAGCCAAGCGTCAGGAAACTAGGGATGAATGGATTCATGTGGACCATCCTTCAATGGGTAACAAGCACCCTGTTGAAGTAGGGGCTATTTCCACTGGGCCATCTATTTAACGAAATCTCTCATAAGTTTCTACAATACCAGTTATCTAAAAAGATGTCTACTATTTAACATCAACCAGTAAATCAGTGGTATTAAATTGCTCTTCCGCTCCATAAAGTAATTTTTCCCCAAGCAATGAGCCCATTAACGCGACAGCAACTTCAGCCGTTTTGTTATGCTCGTCCAATATTGGGTTTATCTCAACAAATTCTGCTGATGTAATGATATTAGCTTCAGCTAGCATTTCCATGGCAAGATGGCTTTCACGGTAACTAATACCTCCCATTACAGGCGTTCCGACCCCTGGTGCATCATCTGGATCAAGACCATCAAGATCAAGTGATAAATGAACAAGATCCGTACGTTCCTTCAGATAGGCAATCGATTCTTCCATCACTTTTGTCATACCCATTCTATCAATCTCATGCATCGTATAGACTTTAATTCCTTTTTCCCTGATTAACTCTTTCTCACCTTGGTCTAAAGAACGTGCACCAATAATGACAATATTTTCTGGTTTGACCTTTGGAGAATATCCGCCAATGTTAGTCAGTGCAGGGTGGCCAAGACCCAAACTTACTGCTAGGGACATACCATGTATGTTTCCAGATGGGGAAGTTTCGGCAGTGTTTAAATCTCCATGTGCATCATACCATATTACCCCTAAGTTTTCAGTATGCTTCGCTAAACCGGCTAATGTCCCGATAGCGATACTGTGATCTCCGCCCAGTACTAAAGGAAAACGATTTGATTGGATGACTTCATCCACTTTTTGACTCAATTTTTCATTGCCTTCTGCTACATCCTGTAGATTCTTTAAATTTGTGTCTAAATCACTTTGTGCTCTCTCTTGAATTTCTACTTTAATATCACCTTCATCACGAACAGTGTATCCTATGCTTTCAAGTCTTTCACTCAATCCTGCATATCTGATTGCGCTAGGACCCATATCGACTCCTCTTCTAGTTTGACCAAGATCCATTGGAACACCAATGATTGAAATTTCCTTCTTCATGTATAATTCTCCCCTTTCAATTTTTCTTCCCTAGTATAAGGGTAAAAGTATAGATGACTCAACTCAACATTTTTTTGAATATTTATACGATTAAGAAAAGGGTGAAAGTCTTGGGTTAATATCCCTATTTTTAATTTTGTGAAAATGCCGAAAGTTTTACAGGATAGGGTATATTGTATGATTGGAAAGTGCGTTAAATACAATAAAATCCCCACTCCAATTGAATTTTAAAATTCAATTGGAGTGGGGGGGGATCTTCCGATTAACATTTATCGTTAATGGTATTAAAGAGTTAGTGAATAGATTTTACTAGGTACATTTATTTATAAAATAAGGCTATAACTCAGATGGAAGGATTAATAATTTTCATAATGAATAATAAGAAAGTCTAAAAATAGATGATTTTACACTTCATTTCACTTTGTTAGCATAATATATTTTCCCGAAATATATATATATTATCTGAAATATAATGTACTTTTTACCAAAAGTAAGGATGAAAACAGTGGGAAAAAGGCTTGGAGTCAAAGGTTTGAAAATATTTGGTATTTATCGAACCGCTGGTCTAGAAAAAATTGATAAAAATTTTTGCTGTGTATTTTATTTAAAAAAATCTCAAACCTTTAAAAAGATTTGCTCCATTCCTCATCTTCTAAAAGCACACCATTGGTACTAATATATTCTACAATCATATTTCCATGTTTAAGAACGCCATCTTTTATTAGGGCATTGATAATTTCGATAAAGCGGTCTTCATCTGCGTCCTGTTTCTTACGTGAAAGGGTAATCCGAATGGTTGGGGAAACTTCGTAATCTTTATAGCTGGCCGGTTTATTCGGATCAATCTTCAATTTTTTCCCGATCTCCTCATCAAAGACCAAGAGTAATTGATTATGATCACCTATTTCTTCCTGAATCTCCTTCCACTCATTACTCTCTGCAATATCTGCCATTTCCTTGGAAATCAATACGTCACCAAGTTCTTTTTCAACATAAGGCCTGATTTCTTTTTCTGCATCATCTTGCCATTTATCAGATATGAATGTATCCTCCATTTCCCCTGTTTCATCATTAAAGAAAACTAGAAATTGAGTATCATATTTTTCATGTTTCACTTTAGCTGCGTATTTAAAATAGCCCCGGTTTCCCAAATTGTCGTATAGGACATCATATATTTCCGTTCGGTCAAGAAAAGTTTTTTCTAAATATCGTTCAGCTTGATCCCGGACCTTCTTTTCTTCAGCGGGATCTGCTTTCATACTCTGTGTGAATGAAAACACAAGTATCACCACTCCGGCGACGATGATTGAAAAAATACCTAGTAAAGTAAGTAAAATCTTTTTTGTTTTGCTCAAGGAACACCCTCCTGTAATCGCTGCTACATATCAATAATTACCATATTATTCTAACATTATTATGGATCATTTTACTATGGAAATTGAGCCGATCTTTTCCAGTGCGAAATCTAAATTGCCCGCCCTCCAAAATATCGGGATACTTTGTTACAATAAATAAATCGTTAGTACCCTAAAGGGAGAGATTGACTTGGAAATCTATCAAAGAAAAATGAATCATAATCGGGATGAATACAGAAAGTTGCGGTGGCAACCGCATCGTATACAAGTTACAGGGCTATTCGATGCCGTTTTTTCGAAAAAAGCGTTCGCAGATAAAGTGGCTATCGTTGGTGCAGGCAATTGCGATGATTTGGATTTAGAGTATCTGGAGGCTAAATGCAACTCCATATATTTATTTGATATTGATATGGAAAGTATGGAAAAGGGTACGGCGAATTTGCCTGAACGGATCCGTAAGAAAATTCAACTTGTTGAAATCGATGTAACAGGCCTCGATAAAGTGGATTTTGATCACCACCTTTCTTCCATGCTGAATCGTGGTGAAGTGGAAAAGGGAATCATTCAATATTTAAAGGAAACCGAAAATCTGTTAGGCCAGCTTTCTGAAAGTGTTTTTGCTAATTATTATAATGATTTTGATATCGTGGCAACATCCGCCATTTATACCCAACTATTTTATAATTGGGCCAAGGAACTGTTTTCTGATTATGAACACCAATATCAAAAAAAAGGCGCAGAAGAGATCAAGAATGGAATTTTAGATTTAAGGGATGAAATCGTACGTAAAATGAATCACTCTATTTCTAAATGTATCAAGCAAAATGGATTCTGTATTACATGGACTGATATCTTAAAAATCGAACCTGAATATATGGATACAATTAATGAAGGGATGAATGCCATCTTTGCATTAGCCTCGAACGTGGGATATGGGGCAGCATTGATTGGGGTAAAAACGTTTATTGAAAAAGTGGATAAAAGTGAATTAAGCCTTCGCTACTGGACTTGGGATTTTAATGCAAACAAACAGTATTTGACCATTGGCATTATTGGAAGATTGAATGGATTGTAAAAAAATGAAAGGCGGGATAGGTAAGCATATCAGCAGCTATACCTATCCCTTTTTTATTGGTTATAGACCCCTTAGGAAATTATTGGTCACTTTTGCGTGATAAAAGGGGGATCAGCAAATCATAGGGAATAAGACATAATTATATAAAAGGTATAAAAAAACGATGAAATTTTTGACTATTTGTCTAATGATTTCACAGTCTGGTGTGGATATAATGAATCTGTTGAAAACAGAATATTCCGATAAGTAAAAAAGGAAGAGGAAGTGCTAATAGGGGTGAAACAATAAGGAAGGGGTGTGTTGTTTGAAAGCTGATATCGTATTCATGAACGGCGAGGTAATAACCGTAAATCAAAAAAATGAAGTCGCAGAAGCCCTGGCAATTAAAGGTAATCGTATCTCGGCAGTCGGTACGAATCATGAAATCAAGGTATTTATCGGAGAAGAAACAAATGTGATCGATTTGCAGGGGAAGTCATTACTTCCCGGGTTTATAGATTCTCATATTCATCTTATATTGTACGGAGTCAATCAATTGGCAGTAAGTTGTAAAGCTGAACATATCAAATCTGTAGAAGATTTATTGATCGATCTCAAGAAGAAAGCTTCGACGACCCCTAAAGGTGAATGGATTCGCGCCTGGGGCTTTAATGAGACCACTGTGAAAGAAAAACGTTATCCAACAATAGCGGAGTTGGATGCTATTTCAACAGACCATCCCATCATGGTAACCCGTACATGCAGCCATATAAGCGTGGTGAATAGCAGGGCGTTAGCGATTGCCCGAATTGATGGGAACTCAGAGAATCCAACTGGAGGGTTCATTGAAAAGGATAGGGTTGGGAGGATTACAGGCAAACTCATTGAAACAGCAAATATGATAATGGCCGACAGAGCAAGTTATTCAGAAAGTGAACTGTTGAAAGCAGTGAAAATAGCCTCGGAACATTTCATCGCAGCAGGCATAACAAGCATTCATGAAGCTGGTGCTCATGGTCCTGAAAGTTTCCGTTTAATGCAGCAGGCCATAAAAAATAACGATATTCGTGTCCGTATCTATGCGATGGTCGGTTCATTGAATAATTCTCATGAATTTGTAAATAAAATGGTGGATTCGGGAGTCATAACCGGAACTGGGGACGAAAGATTCAAAATCGGACCAGCTAAATTGTTTACGGATGGCAGCAGTACCGGTCCGACAATCGCTACCCGTGAGCCTTATTCGAGTGATCTTGGCAATTTTGGCATTCTTTATTATAAAGAAGAGGAGATCTATCAAGTATTAGGTCAGGCGCATAAAAAAGGATATCAGATCACAGTCCATGCCCAAGGCGACAAAGCGATAGAGATGTATTTGAATTGCGTGGAAAAGGCTTTGAATGAATCGCCCAGAAAAGATCATAGACATAGAATTGAGCATGCTGGAATATCTTCGCCAGATTTACAAATGAGGATGAAAGAACTTGGAGTCATCCCAATCCCCAACCCCCCATTTCCTTATGAATTCGGCGATATATATATTGAACACTACGGCAATAGGGTCAACCACATGTACGCCGCCCGTGATTTTATTGATAATGGCATCTTGGCCGCAGGAGGATCCGATGCTCCCGTTACTGATCACGACCCTTTATTAGGCATGCACGTTGCTGTTAATAGAACAAGCAGGTCTGGTACGAAAATAGGTCCGGTTCAATCTATTAGCGTATTGGAAGCCATAAAACTATACACATGGAATGGCGCGTTTGCGAGTTTCGATGAAGATGTCAAAGGCAGCCTGGAGGCAGGCAAGCTGGCCGATCTAGTAGTATTGGATGATAGTATATTGAAAGTGGACCCCCAAAATATCAAGGATTTAAAAGTTGAGTCAACGATTCTGAATGGGGAAATTCTTTATCATAGGGGAACATTAGTAGAAATATAAATCTAGCGTAACTATTCTAAAACAACAATACCTTCACTTTCATTTTTGGCTTAAGCGAACGCATGTAAAATTTAAAAGGGGGATATTCGCTATGAAAAAGCAAAAATTATTAATTAATGGTGAGAGGCTGAGTCGTACGCTCGAGAATTTTGCTGATTTTGGAAGAACAGAAAACAATGGAGTCACACGGCTATCCCTTTCCGAAGAAGATCGATTAGTCCGTGATTACTTTTGCGCTTGCTGTAAAGAATTGGGTATGACCATTAAGTTTGATGATATGGGTAATATTTACGCAACTTTGGCGGGACTTGAAAACAAACCGCCTATTGTGATGGGATCACATATGGATACCGTAAAAAAGGGCGGGCGGTTTGATGGTATCTTGGGTGTAGCTGCAGGCTTGGAAGTCGTGCGGACTCTGGTGGAAAATAATATCCAACCTAAGATCCCGGTCATGATCGTCAATTTTACGAACGAAGAGGGAGCCAGATTCGAACCTTCCATGATGTCTTCTGGAGTTCTTTCAGGTAAATTCGAAAAATCCATCATGCTGCAAAAGACAGATAGTGACGGAACGACTTTCGAAAGTGCTTTGAATGCCATTGGATATGCAGGGGATAAAAAGAATCGTTTAAAAGAAGCGACTGCATTTCTAGAATTGCATATTGAACAAGGGCCGATTCTTGAACGTGAATCACTAACGATCGGTGTCGTTGAATGTGTCCTTGGTATGGTGTGCTATGAGATAGAAGTTACAGGAGAATCCGATCATGCCGGAACCACCCCGATGAATATGAGAAAAGATGCTTTCTTCACTGCGAATAGCTTGATTATGGAGGCTCGTCAGAAGCTAGGCATGCTTGATGACGATTTGGTTTTTACGATGGGAAGGGTAAATGTGTTTCCTAATATCCATACGGTTATCCCTAATAAAGTGGTTTTTTCGCTAGAAGCGAGACATAAGGATTCCAATGTCATCGAAAAGGTGGAGGAAGTCATTGAAAGCCTTACAACTACAGGTTCAGAAGGCGGCTGCGACATCCAAGTAAAAAAATTGTGGGACAGGGATACCGTTTGGTTCGAAAAATCCATTTGCAATTTGCTTGAGCAATCGAGCAATACATTAGGTCTACCCTATAAGAGGATGGTAAGCGGTGCAGGACATGATGCGCAGTTTATAGCCAGTTATATACCGACTGCCATGGTTTTCGTTCCAAGCATCAACGGTAAAAGTCATTGTGAAGAGGAACTTACTACTTGGGAAGATTGTGAAAAAGGCGTCAATGTACTATTGGAAACGGTCCTTGCCATCCAGTCCGCTTAAAACGCATATATGGTTGGTTGAAAGCAGCTAATGACAGTAAGCCACGGATGCTATCAGACCATCAGTTCAGTTTGAAAGTAGGCTTGACTGATGGTGATACATCCATGTTCGTAACCTAATTAGGGGAGGGTATAATTTGGATGCTATTAAGCTATTGCTTTTTGTTCCATTTATAGGGTTCTTAGGTTTATTGCCCTATGCAAATAAAATAGAACCGTACATATTGGGTATGCCTTTTTTGTTATTTTGGGTAGCATTTTGGATGGTCATGGCATCGATCATTTTAATGATTGTCTATAAGTTCGATCCTGATAATAAAGGGAGTGATTCTGAATGAATATATCATTACTCATCATTTCCATCTTCTTGGTTCTGGCACTTTATTTAGGGATAAAAGCAAGAAAAGGGAAGGATATGGACATGGAGCAATTTGCCGTAGGGGGCAGGGGCTTCGGTACATTCTTCATTTTTCTCTTGATAGCAGGTGAAATTTATACAACTTTTACATTTCTGGGCGGAAGTGGGTGGGCTTACTCAAAGGGTGCCGCTGCTTATTATGTTCCCGCCTATATTTTCTTAGCCTACGTCCTATCATATTGGCTCGTCCCTAAAATATGGAGATATTCAAAACGCCATTCCATTATCTCTCAGCCAGACTATTTTGCATCTAAATATAAGAGCAGGACAATGGGGATGATCGTGGCTGTATTGGGAAGCTTAGCCCTCGTGCCGTACATAGTCATACAGCTCAAAGGACTAGGTATCATTGTTTCCGAAGCATCTTACGGAGCAATTTCTCCAGTTGCTGCAAGTGTCATCGGTGCTGTTGTCGTAACTACCTATGTAATGATTTCAGGCATTCATGGATCAGCATGGACAGCCATACTGAAAGATTTCATGATCTTGGTGGTCGTTATCTTTTTAGGGATTTACATTCCATTTCATTACTTCGGAGGCATACAGCCAATGTTCGAGACCGTCCAAGCTGCTAAACCGGAAATGTTGGTTTTTGCAGATCAGGGATTGAGTCAGTCCTGGTTTGTGTCCACCGTTTTGCTGAATGCACTAGGATTTTATTTGCTGCCACAAACATTCATGGTCGTTTTATCGTCCAATGGGGAAAGGACCCTTCGCAAAAATGCGATTGCTTTACCCTTATACACATTGTTACTGCTATTCGTTTTTTTCATCGGATTTACAGCCATCATGGAAATCCCGGGTTTGCAAGGGGCTGATGGGGATCTCTCACTTTTAAGGCTTGCGATTCAAACATTCGATCCATGGGTGATAGGGGTTATTGGAGCTGCAGGTTTATTGACGGCCCTAGTACCGGCTTCAGTCATGCTAATGGCTGCATCGGTAGGTCTGACAAATAGCTTTTACAAAGTTCTGGTCCCTGCTGCGACTGAAACACATCAATTGATTGTCTCCAGGATCATCATCATCGGTATCTCAATCATTGCTTTAATTGTAACCGTAACAGGCGGCGAGGCTTTGGCCATCTTGAATATCATGTCATACAGTTTAATTACACAACTGGCACCTTCCTTGTTTTGCAGTTTACCAAAAACCAATATTATCAATAAGTATGGTGCAATGGCAGGGATATTGGCAGGCGTCCTGATTGTTTTATATGCGACAATTGCAGATGTGAAGGTTGCTACATTCCTGCCGGATATCCCACATGTAATTAATGATATCAGTACAGGCGTCATAGCATTGTTGTTTAATATTCTTGTAACATTCATTGTAAGTGCACTGACTAAACATATCTCTATGCAACAGACCGAAATGAATGATCTGGACAAGATATCCTGATTTCTTTTAACCAGGATAATGGAATAAGAAGCATGATTTGGGAGGGCTTTTGTGAAAATTAAAATAACAGCTTGTCAATTTCGTGTAGAAAAAGTGTCGAATTTCAATGAATTTCAGGAACAAATAGAAGACTTGATCACCCAAGTTCCCGAAAACTCGGATTATATCATTTTTCCTGAATTGTTAACCATCGGGTTATCAGCGGCCTTTGGAGAACAAGATGCTTCGTCCGTTATCAGGATTGATGAATATACCAATCAATACAAAGATCTTTTCCGTTCACTTTCCAGAAAAAGAAAGCAGGTCATCATTGCGGGCAAGCATCTGGAACGCCGCGAAAATGAATACTTCAATATCGCATACATTTTTGATAAAGACGGATCAGTCGTTGAGCATAAAAAAACTCATATCTTTCCTGCGGAAGCGAATTGGCATACCTCTGAAGGTGATGATCTGGAAGTTTACTCCGTAGGTCCGGTTAAGATAGGAATAGCGGTATGTTATGAAGCCGAGATACCTGAAATTTCAAGGATATTATCCGTGAATGGGGCCGACATCATTTTTTGCCCATCATACACATTTACTGAGTATGGTTTTTGGCGGGTACGCCATTGCGCACATGCACGTGCAATCGAGAATCAGGTATATTTTGTTCATTGCCCCACTGTTGGTGAACCAGGGAAACCGCTGCCGAACGGATACGGCCGCGCCAGTATACTTAGCCCCTGTGACAGCGCTTGGCCAGCAAATGGAATAGTAGCCGAGGCGGCAATGAATGAACATACAATCATTACCGGTACGGTCGATATGGACGAACTATATGAGAATCGAAAAAATGGTGCGGCGACCACTTTCAAAGATCGTAATCGCCGAAAAGATATGTATGCAAAATATGAGCCATACGAAGGGCTGAAATAATCAGTTGTAAAAGGCACTATTAATACAATAGTGCCTTTTCCTCTTTTATCTTCTAATTAAATATAGAACAGAAGGAATCATAACATTCTAGTTTAAGATTTGCATGAATTTCCTTTCCATGGGCGTATTAGCTATAGAACTTATCTATTCTCTTACGCAGAAATCGAGAATTGACTTAATATACAAAATATATTGTCAAATGCATGTTGCATATATTAAAATATATGTAACCATTTCATATTGTAATAATATAGATAGTCACCCTATTTATACCTGTTATAATGTCTGTAATGGCAGGAGGCATAATAAATATGTTTCATCAGAACACAGTATATATAGTTGGCGAATCGAAGGCTGCATCCAATAATCCAATTACACAGCAATTCAACTGCTTTTTTATCGGGTTCGTCATTGATAGTGATACGCATGAAATAGTGGATGCGGAATGCTCGACTACAATTTCGATTACTTCACGCTTCATTCAATCCATGTTAGTGGGTAAATCCATTCTTCGGCCCGATGAATTGGAGAAAGAAATTGAGAAACGGTACTTTGGTTCATCTCAGAAAGCACTGACCGTCGCTCTAAGAAATGCGAGCATTAAATATCAGCAACTTTATAAGTTATAGCTGCTTCTTTTGTCAGTCGCAATTGAAATCCAGCTGTTAAAGAGTGTGTACACGCTCTTTGGCAGCTGGATTTTTTTATGTAGGTCTATGCAAGACTCATTGGTCGGTTTGAATAAAATGGAATTACATTTTATTAGCAAAAATCCCCTAAATTTAAGGAGGTATGGAATATGATTCAAGATGGTGTGATGTTTGTCTGTTTTTTATTGGCATTTACTGCCGTGATTGCGGTAGCGGAAAAAAAGATAGGAGGAAAGTTCTTCAAGTATGTTCCTGGTATTGTCCTTATTTATATTGGAGCTGCTCTAATGAAAACATTTGGGGTATTTTCAGACAGTGAATCAGTCGAAAGCGCATATAGCACCATACGAGGACTCCTGCTACCCGCCATGTTGATGCTCATGCTTTTGCAATGCGATATGCGAAAAATAATCAGACTTGGACCAAAGATGCTTATAACTTTTTTTGCCGCTTCATTCAGCATCATCGGCGGGTTCACTCTTACTTACGTTTTAATGAATGGTTTTTATGCTGAAGGAACATGGAAGGCGTTCTCGGCTTTGAGCGCAAGCTGGACAGGGGGATCTGCCAATATGGTGATCTTGCAAGGAATACTCAATGTGCCGGAAAATATTTTTGGCTATGCGTTGATCATGGATACAGTCAATTATTCCATTTGGGTCATGTTCTTGTTTTGGCTGGTTCCTCTTGCTGGAAAATTCAATATTTGGACTAAAGCGGATACATCTTTCATTGATCAAATGACTTCCGAGCTTGAAGCGGGGGAAACCGCCAAGACGGAATTTGGATTCGTGGAATTGATCGGTTTCTTGGCGCTGGCTTTAATTGTATCAGCAGGGGCAACCAAAATTGGGGAGAAACTGCCAGTACTGGGCGCCGCTGTGAATGGAACCACTTGGACGATCATCATCGCTTCGACCGTAGGTTTAATTCTGGCTGTCACAAAGGTTGGACGTATAGCCGGTTCCATGGAAATTTCAAAAGTCATGCTTTATATTGTTATTGGTTTAATTGCTTCCCATGCCGATTTTTCACAGCTGTTTCAAGCGCCTGTGTATATTTTATCCGGATTTATGATTCTATTCTTTCATGGATTAATCATGGTCATTTTGGCCAAAATCTTTAAGTTGGATCTATTTACAATGGGAGTTGCCTCATTGGCCAATATAGGGGGAGTGGCATCAGCCCCTATATTGGCAGGTGCATTCAACCGGGCGCTAATACCGGTCGGGATATTGATGGCTGTACTTGGCAGTCTTCTGGGCACCTATTTTGGAATTCTTACATCATATATACTCTCAAGCTTTTAAGGAAGGGTTGTTAATATGAAGATTGAAAGTTTACAAGTATCAGTGGAGACCTTGCCACTTGTCAAGCCATTCAAGACGGCACTACGCACAGCAATGGAAATTGAAAACATCATGGTTTCCGTGATGTTGGAGGACGGAACGGAAGGTTTGGGGGCTGCAGCCCCTACGGTTGCCATCACAGGTGACTCTACAAAAGGAATCATGACGGTCATTGAAGAAGTGATCTCGCCACATCTAATTGGCCGCGACATCGAGAATATCAATGCATTGTCTCAGCTGATCCAACGATCCTGTGTAGGTAACACAAGTGCAAAAGCTGCTGTTGAAATCGCTTTGTACGACGCAGTCAGCAAACGATGGCAGCTCCCTTTATATCAATATCTTGGCGGTAAATCGAATGTCCTGAAAAATGATATGACAATCAGCGTTGATGAACCCGAAGAAATGGCAAAGGCGGCATTATCCCTCATAGATGGTGGATTCACTACGATGAAGATAAAACTGGGGAAAGACTGGAAGAGTGACGTGGAGAGGGTCGCCTGCATTCGTGCAGCTGTTGGTGACCAGGTCATGATCAGGATTGACGCAAATCAAGGGTGGACAACAAAACAAGCGATTTCAATCATTCATGAGCTCGAGGAAAGAGAACTGAACGTTGATTTGGTGGAACAGCCCGTGCTGGCCCATGATATCGAAGGGTTGAAAGAAATAAAGAGGTCTGTCCAAGTGCCGATCATGGCCGATGAAAGTTTGTTTTCCCCTCGTGATGCCATGAAACTCCTGAATGAACATGCTGTTGATTTCCTTAATATTAAATTAATGAAAACAGGAGGAATTCGACATGCACTTCAAATCGCCGATATCGCAGAAGCAGCCGGGGTGGAATGCATGATCGGGAGTATGATGGAATCAACTGTGAGTGTAGCGGCCGCGGCTCATCTGGCAACTGCCCATCCAAATATAACGAAGATTGATTTAGATGCCCCATTATGGATTAAGAATGAACCATTTGAAGGCATTCAATTTGTGAAAGATCAACTTCTCATTTCCGAGAAACCTGGACTAGGAGTTAAGAGGAAATCCTCATTTACTCAATAAAAACTATTTCGAAAGGGTGATTATTTTGAAAAGGTTAACCGTTTTAGTGCTAACTTTATTTGCTCTAGGTAGTTTATTCAGCCCTATTGAAGCAAATGCAAATGAAAAGGAGAGGATTGCCTATGTAGATGTAGCCGTGGCAACTCTTTGGACGGAGCCGGGATTATTAAGGGAAATCGATGCTCCTTCTGCATCGAATCCCGTTGATTTGAATGGCTGGATCGGCTCCATGAATTATGAAGACAAGCTGTGGCTTGTGGGTAACCTGGAAACACAAGCGTTATATGGTTCAAAAGTGACGATTTTAGAAGAACGGGGTGAATGGGTGAAAGTAGCCGTTGCCAATCAACCGACGCCCCGCAATGATATTGGTTATCCAGGATGGATGCCAAAGGCACAATTAAAAGACGGAAATTCTTTTGAGAAGCAATTTAAACGAGGATTTGCCCTTGTAAATGCCCCGAAGACTTGGCTTTATTCGGATTCGAAACTTCGGTCGAAATTTATGGAGATCAGCTTCGATACCCGCCTCCCGCTATTGCAGGTAAAAAAAGATAAAGTGCAGGTGATGACACCGAGTAATGGAGCAAAGTGGATAGAAAAGCAGGGCGTGTCAATCTATCAAAATGAAAATCAAATACCAGCTCCAACCGGTAAGGACATCGTTGAATCAGGAAAAGGATTTTTAGGACTTCCTTACCTATGGGCTGGAATGTCCGGTTTTGGATTTGACTGTTCTGGATTTACCTATACAATGTACCATGCTAATGGAATAACGATCCCAAGGGACTCTTCCATTCAGGCGCAATATGGCAAAAAGGTGGAGCAAGAAAACCTTCAACCAGGTGATTTACTATTTTTTGCCTATGATAAAGGGAAGGGAAGGGTCCATCATGTCGGAATGTATATAGGTGACGGCAAAATGATCCATTCGCCTAACAGCTCAACACATGTAAGGATAGATGAAATAAAAACTTCGGGATACGGAGAGGAATATGCCGGAGCAAGAAGATATATCGATTGATGCTTAATGATACACAAACTCCATTAAAAAGGGTATCTGATAGGTTATGAAGATTGATTAATATTTTGATAGTAAAAATGAGAATCGAAAAATGAACTATTGAGGTCTATGATCAAGTGAATGGTTGGTTTAAACACGATGCATCACTAGTGGGTCCAAGTGGCGTGGTATTGACTAAAGGCTCGTTGAGCAGCTCAACTGAGGTTTAGTAATATTTAAAAAAACTTCTCAATAAAGAATATGTAAATACCGAGAAAAGTCCGAAGCTTGAATACTAGTTTTATTCTTCACTTAAAAAGCATGAATGTTGTTAAAACGTCATTCGTGCTTTTTTATTTTGGCGATTTTACCTTTGGTAGGGGTATGACCCTGTTTCCTGTTAAATTTCAAATGTGAATTAACCGTATGTTTAAAATGTTCAGAAAAATAATGCGTGATATATAATAATGACTATAAATAAAGGAATGGTACTTTATGTTGGATTTTCTTAAATTTAGACATAAAAAAAGATTGCCTGCACTGGGACCATCAATATACACTTCTATCAAGATGTGCCGCTCCTCGAGTTTAATAGTTAATATGCTTCAATAAAAAAACGTTTCATATAAAATTAAGATTGAAACATGAGAACTTCGTCCAATTCGTCAGTGGTTTGTGTGCAAAATTGATGGCATTGACAAAAAAACATCTTATCCAAAGCGAAAGAGTTTTCACACGCCAAGTTGTATCGATAACACCTGCAGTTATCAGGGAAAATATGGTATAATTAATTACAGATTTTTCTTTATATTATAAATGTGAGGGGTTGCCAAAATGATCACTTTTCCAAAACCTGATGTTGAGCAATTTTTACGAACCTTTTCCATTGCTGATTTTGCTGTAAGTCCAGATGAAAAACATCTGGTTTTCAGTACCAATTTGAGCGGCAAGTATAATTTATGGGGAATGGATTTGCCAAACTCTTTTCCATATCCGCTTACATCCATTGATCAGAGCTGCCAAGAGCTGATATATGATAAGAAGAGCCGGTTTATAATTGCTGGTTTCGATCAAGACGGTAATGAAAATACCCAGTTTTACGGGGTTCCTTTGAATGGCGGGACAATGAAGGAAATCGTCCATCATGAAAATACACGTAATTTCATGCCAAAATTATCGAATGACAGTAAAAAGCTCTATTACACGACATCCAGAGGAAATCCTTCCTTTCTAAATTCCTATTGTTTAAATTTAGAATCAGGACAGGAGAGGCTGGTACTGGAGGGGAAAGACGCAGCGACCTATTTATTTGGCTTCAGCCCAGATGAAGAAACCTTACTTTACTATAAACACTATGCTAATACATATACCCTTCTCTATGCAAAAAAAGGGAACGAAGATATCCTGCTCACTCCGCCCTCTGAGAAACAACACACAGTGAATGATGGTGTTTTTGTTTCGGATTCGATGATATATTTATTGACTGATTATGATTCGGACTTTACCTATTTGGCTTCATACAATCTTGAAACAAACAAATTCAGTAAAGTTAAAGAATTGGAGAATGAGAGTTTTACTGCCATTAAATATAGTAAAGAGAATCAACTATTATATATAACCAGTCAAAAGGGTGTAGAGGATCAATTATATGAATTCAATCTGCAAAATGAAGATTGGAGAAATATTCCCGTGCCGTGCAGCGTCATTAATAAACTTGAGGTTGCTGCATCAGGAACGCTTTACTTATTTGGCATGAGCGCAACAAAGCCTCATAATATCTATAAAAAAACAGGTGATGAGTGGGTATCATTAACTAAATATACTGTTCCTGGCGTCGATTCCATAGAATTGGTTGAACCGGACATCATTACGTACCCTTCCTTTGATGGACTGGAAATCGAATCGTTATTTTTTAGGGCAAAAAGGGAAAATGACAATGGTGAAGTCATTTTTTGGCCACATGGAGGTCCTCAAGCGGCAGAACGGAAGTCATTTAGGGCATCATTTCAATTTTTCCTGAATCACGGTTACAGTATTTTTGCGCCAAACTTCCGCGGTTCTACTGGTTATGGTTTGGAATTCACGAAAATGGTGGAAGGAGATTGGGGAAATGGCCCACGACTTGATAATGTAGCCGGCCTTGATTGGCTCATTAACCAAGGGCACGCACAAAAAGGTAACATTCTATTGATGGGCGGAAGCTTCGGAGGGTATATGGCACTTCTGCTACACGGACGACATGCGGATTATTTTAAAGCGGTTGTCGATATTTTCGGACCATCCAACCTCTTCTCATTTATCAATTCCGTTCCAGAAGACTGGAAGCCAGTCATGGATCAGTGGGTAGGAAATCCGGAAAAAGATAAAGAAAAACTAATCGAGTATTCGCCTATCACTTATTTAGAATCCATGATAAAGCCAATGCTTGTCATTCAAGGAGCAAACGACCCCCGTGTCGTCAAAGCAGAATCAGATCAAATCGTTAAAGCATTGAAGGATAAAGGAAGAGATGTCGATTATATGCTTCTGGAAGATGAAGGGCATGGATTTTCCAAAAAAGAAAATGAAATTGCCGTCTATCAAAAAATACTCACATTCTTAAAGCGATTCACAGCAGTAACAGAAAAGGTATAATCCGCATCAAAACTTCGTTTATTTACAATTTAATTGGAAACCCTGCCACTCACTTTCAAAGTGACGAAGCAGGGTTTTTATGTTTGAAAACTGGATGTTATTTTAGGTCCGGCGGTTTGGGGAGTTAGTAAATAGCTTCCAAATATGGCGTGTTAATAAAATCCTGACATTTAAAATTCAGAATTCCCTGAATAAACTCTAGTCACCTAGTCATAAAGTGCTATATAATATACGGAAAAAGTATTTTTTTGTTAAACGGAGTTGATCGCATTGCCACGGGGATTATTGTTATACATACTCGTAGTTATAATGGCAGGTGTTTTAAGCTTGTTCCTGTGTTTATTTGCACAGTTAAGGATCAAGGATGCACCTGGAGCAAAACCCTATATTCTCGTGACATATTTCTCTGGTAATCAAATGATGAACAAAATAAAAAACCTGAAAAATTATCAGGTTTTTTATTTTGTTCACAATCGGAATATAAAAAAACTGGAAAGAAATATAAATAGCAGTACGGCTAAGATACATGTAAGCCGGTTCTTTTTTCTGGATTTAATCTCTAATCGTTCCTTTTTGTTGAACCTACTTCTTTTTTGGGGTTCATCAAATAGATAAAGCTGATCTCTCTGTTTTCCTCCTGTTATCCGATAGTAAAACTGTAAAACCTTGAATTAAGTTGGCTTGATTGCTGAAGTTAAAAAGACCGGGCAAGACGGAATCCTAGGTCGTCTATGCAAAATGTCGGATGGCTGCGTCGACGACATGAAGCTCCACAACCCCTGGCATCCTCAGCCCAGCTACCTCCTCGAAAAATACGGTAGGTGCCGTACACTTGTTCATCATATAAATCCCAGCACCACTCCCAAATATTCCCTAACATATCATGCAGCCCCCATGGATTCGGCTCCTTTGTTCCTACTTCATGAATTATGCCACCTGAATTTTCGTTATACCAGGCAATCTTATTCAGCTCACCATATCTATAACCAGCAGTCCCAGCTTTACATGCATATTGCCACTCTGCTTCTGAAGGAAGTCGAAAACCGCTTGATTCCCAATCACAAACTATGTTTTCACCATTTTTAGAATAACACTCTCCAAGTCTTGCTTTCCGTGAAAGTAGATTACAAAAAGAAATTGCATCATTCCAAGAAATATTCACAACAGGTTTTAAATCTCGTTCAAAAGAATTAGGCGATTTATTTGTAATAGCATAGTAGAAATCCGTAGTAACAGTATAACGGGCAAGAAGGAATGGTCTTATTTGAGCTTTCCATTTGCTTTTAATTCTGTCGTCCCTTAATTCTATTTCTCCCCCTGGAATTTTCACCATTGGACAGTCAATGTTACTCATTATTTCCTTTGACAATCTACCCCCTCCAAAAAATCATATTTTTACAAGTTTTACCACGATCAAAAGTGTTAAATCAATACAAATATAGATTCAAATAAGTACAAAAACCACCGTTTTGAAAAAGGTATGCGGAGTAGATGTGATTATGTAATGCAATTATGATTGGAACACATTAATTTTTCTTGGGGCATGAACTATCGAGCGGGGAAGGAAGCAAGCTTAAGCTTCATGACCCCCATTTAATTTAGATTAATAAGTTTGTAGGTTTTGGAATACAAATTATAAGTGAGTTTCGATACTTTAAATTATGGGGGAGAGCGAATGAACGAGTTTTTGGAAAAAACAGCAAGATTCGAGCATCGATTTTGGCTGCAAATCTTAGGAGACCATGGCAGGTTCATCCATGAGTCTTTAGCTCCGGTTGAAGTGGAAAACATTGAAATTGCCTCAGAATTCATTCAAATCTTTGATACTCTCCTTGGTAAAGCCAATTCAGAAGAGATTTCGCAACTAACTGCCATGGCAGAAGAAGAGGCATTAAGGTTTAGAGATTTTAAGCTATGCCTACTTAAAGAACATCTGGTAGGTAAAATAAAAATACATCTTTCACCTTCATTCATTAATCATATGGTAAACGAAATAGAAGAATATATAAGATTATTGAAATACTTCAATTCAAATCAAATGCCGCCTGTTTTCCATGAACTTCATCATCATTTGATTTGGCTGTTAGATGCAGCTGGGCATGCAAGTGCAATATCATCCAATATGGATGAAGTTGAAAAAAGATTAAAGGAGAAAAGTGACCAATATAAAAAACATTTTAATGATTTTTACTTAAAAGCTGTTGAAATGGCTGGATATTTACGAACCAACCTGTCAACATTCCCAGCATTGGAAAAAATGAATCAGGACGTTACATTGGAAATTAAATTATTTCAGCACTTTCTGCTGGAATTGGAGGAGCTTGACCTCAGTGCGCAGGCTCTTGGAACGTTTTCACCATTAATGGCAGATCATATGTGGCGTGAAGAATGTTATTATTTAACGAAACTCGCTGAATCGACAGACACAGAAAAGCCAAACTGCGATCCAGCGAAACCTAGGCTAGTGGAATAAAAAGTGGACCATAAAGCCCTTTCTATAAAAGGGCTCAAATCTGTTGAATTTAACTTCAAACTCAGTAGGATAGTTGACTATTTGAAGAAGCGTTCGGTCATCTTGTCTTTCAGATCTTCGCATGTTTTAATACGTTTTCTTGGTTGGTTAACTTTACGGAGTTTAATTTTTAAGGAAGTTAATTCCTATCCTTATGTTATACTAAAATTAATTATAGAAGTATAGGAGTGCTGAAAGATGTTTGGAAATACTTCCAATTTGACAGATGGCATTTATTTTGGAGAATCGTTACCACAACAAATCGCAAAACACATTTTAAAAAAAATCATTGAAGGGGAAATAGAAGCTGGAGAGAAAATCGTCGAAGAAGACATTTCCAAAGAATTGAATACAAGCCGTGCACCAGTACGCGAAGCCCTTTATCTATTGCAGGTTGACGGTATTGTTGAGAGGATACCAAGACGGGGAACGATCGTCAAGCCATTTTCACAAAAGGAAATCATTGAATATAATGATGTTACGATCGGGCTGATCCAGATGGGCATTGAATTTTCCCAAGGGAGGTGGCACGAAGAAAATAAGCAATCATTACGAAAGCATTTGGAAAGCGCAACGGATGAGTGTAAGAAAAGTAATGTAATCGAGTATCAAAAAAAAGCTGAACAGATATTTCGATATATTTTTTCAATCGCTAATAACAAAGCATTATCCAGATTTTTTGAGGAAGCCAGTCATATCCTCATGGTTTTTGCCCAAAGTCAATGGAATGCAGAAACGATGGAAAATTTCCATTTAAGATTAAAAATGTCTATTGAGGCCATTATCGAAGACGATTTCGTTAAGGCAAAAAATGAAATTCATGAAGCTCTGAATCGCGGAGTGATGTAGAGTCTTTGACTCTAAAATCAAATTGTCGACAATCGACAAAATTAGTGTTATGATGTAATCGTATTCAAACAATAATATCATCACCAAGATCAAAGGGAGAAAGGGAGAATATTATGCAAGCATTTGATTTTACAGAAAAAGTAGCAATTGTTACCGGCGGCGGCGGGGGTATCGGCCGGGCAGCTTCTATTACACTTTCTGAGAATGGAGCCAAAGTGGTTGTTGTAGACCTTTCTGAAGAGGCTGGCATGTTAACGGTAAATGAAATCAAAGAAAAAGGCGGCGAAGCGAAGTTCGTTAAAGCCGATGTTACAAATGAAGACGATATAAAAAATTATGTCCAAAAAACGATAGATTCTTATGGAAAAATCGATATTTTCCTGAATAATGCAGGGTGGGAAGGCAAAATCATGCCACTTGTCGATTATCCTACTGAAGTTTTCGATCAATTAATGTCAATAAATGTACGCGGCGTTTTCTTGGGTTTGAAACATGTATTGCCCTATATGATTGAACAAAAAAGCGGGGCGGTCGTGAATACAGCTTCTGGAGCTGGTTTACTCGCAACGCCAAACATGGTGGCGTATGGTGCAAGTAAACATGCCGTTCTTGGAATGACGAAAACTGCTGGTGTCGAAGTTGCTCCCCATGGTGTCCGGGTGAATGCCGTTTGCCCTGGTGTCGTCAACACAGCTATGATGCGGTCGATTGAAAGCGGATTTGGTCAAGGTGATTCCGCGGCAGCTGAAGCGGCTAGAAAACAGTTGGAAGCAACGACTCCGGATGGTCGGTATGCTGAGCCGCAGGAAATTGCAAATTTAATGATGTACTTAGTGTCAGATCTTTCCAGCCACATTACGGGTCAAGAACTCGTAATCGACGGCGGGTCCATTTTAATCTGATAAGCAATAAACATTATTATAGGGGGACGAATACATGAGTTTAAAAGGAAAAGTCATAGTAATTACAGGAGCAGGCAGCGGAATTGGAAAGGAAACGGCGTTTAAATTAGCTGAACAGGGAGCTATTGTCGTAGCGGCGGATTACAATGATGCTGCTGCTAAAGAAACGGCTGAATCTATTCAACAAAAGGGAGGAACGGCTTCTTTTGTGAAAGTGGATGTAGCTAAAGCGGAAGAAGTGGAAGAGATGGTAGAAGCTGCAGTTGCCAATCATGGCACCATCGACGGTATTTTCAACAACGCTGGAATTGGACTAGTAAAACCATTTTTAGAGATGGATCCAGAGTCTTACCACAGAGTCGTTGATGTTGACCAACACGGCGTTTACTATGGTATGTATTTTGCAGCAAGGAAGATGGTGGAGCTTGGTGTAACCGGCGCAACGATCGTTAATACAGCCTCAATATATGGGACGATGGTTTCAATTGGCAGCTTTAATTACCATGCTGCAAAAGCTGCAGTCATCGCCATGACTAAATCTGGAGCAATTGAACTTGCGCAATATGGGATTCGTGTTGTCGGTGTTGCACCAGGTTTTATCGAAACGCCGATCATTGGTGATGATCAAGAGTTCCTGGACAGTTTGGCACAACTTCATATGAGGAAAAAATTGATTCAGCCAGAAAAAGTTGCTGAAGTTGTAACGTTCTTGTTCTCTGAAAAAGCGGATGCCATTAATGGACAAGTCATTCCTGTTGATGATGGATTCTTAAGCTTTAAGGGGTAATCATTATAATCAAATAGATTTTCCAGATAACTTAAAAAGGGAGTTTTGACATATGAGCAAACGATTCGATGGCAAAGTAGTAATCATTACAGGTGCAGGATCAGGTTTAGGACAAGCAGCCGCATTGGAAATGGCTAAAGAAGGAGCTAAACTTTCATTAGTTGATTTAAACGATGTATCATTGGAAGAAACAAAAAAATTAATCTTTGAAATTGCACCAAATTCAGACGTACTTCTGATCACTGCAGATGTTTCAGATGAAAAAGCAGTAAAGAACTATGTAGACCAAACAGTCAGCAAATATGGTAGAGTCGATGGTTTTTATAATAATGCGGGTATCGAAGGTAAACAGGCACCTACGGCTGAATACGATAGCAACGTTTTCAACAAAGTAACGGACATCAATATTAATGGTGTATTTTATGGCATGAAATACATCCTGCCAATCATGAAAGAACAAGGATCAGGGGCAGTGGTGAACGTGGCTTCTGTAGGCGGAATTCGTGCTGTGCTTAACCAAGCTGCGTACGTTGCAAGTAAACATGCTGTAGCAGGATTAACAAAAACAGCTGCCATAGAATATGGTCAATACGGAATCAGCATAAATGCCATTGCACCAGGAGTAATCTTAACAGCGATGGTAGAAGGTTCATTCAGGCAAATAGGCGGGGAGAATTGGGAAGAAGCAATGGCGGATTTCGTCAGTGTGAATCCTAAAAAACGCTTTGGTAAACCTGAAGAAGTCGGCCGTTTAGTCGCTTTCTTATTATCAGGGGAATCAGAGTTCATCAACGGGGTAGTCATTCCGATTGATGGCGGACAATCTTCACAATACTAATTGAACAAAGGGAGTGGCAGCATTTGGTCACTCCCTTTTAATGGTATCCTTTATAGTTAATGACCAAACGTATTCAAATTTGGAAGAAACGAAGACTTTCTGGGTTTTCGTTTTTTTGCATATGTAAAAAATCAGTTTATAGCCTAAATGCGACCCGTAAGAAAAGATTCAGAAGCTAAAACAGATGAACTCATTAAAAAAAAACGCCATACAAGGCGCTTAACAAAATTTCAAGAAACCATTCGTTATTTTTCTTTATCATGAAGCTTATCTTCATATTCAGTTTCCAACATACCATACAGACCATTCATTTCTTGTTCATCAGGATCTGCCCCAAACTCAGTTCTATTTTTTTTCTTTTTATCATCAAGGATTTCTTCTTTATCATTCTTCCTATCCATACATATCACCTCCACACAATAGGGTGTCACATTATCTGAAAAAACATACGCTGAGTGACTCAGGTCTTTTTAAGTTTTCTTGCGTTTAAATTAAGAGTTAAAGATAAAATACTAATTCATTGCTAGTTATCTCATTTTCAAGAACATTTAATTGGTATTCTAAATAGTTATTACTCTTACTATTTGTTAAGATATAAATATATAACTTAGAGATAACGGAGAGAGAGTGTGAAGAAGAAACGTAAGAAATCAAAGAATATTTTTGTCATTTTTATCCTCATCTTTGCATTTTTGCTAATAAAGGAGATCATGCGAACCCCCAATTCCGAAAATGTTTCCACATCAGTAAATACGCTTGATTCTTTTGCGAACGTGAAAAAGTATAGTTCACTTCTCCGGGACGAGTTGGCTAAATACGGGCTTGAGGAGCATACTTCGACATTGATTGCTTTGATGCAGCAGGAAAGCCGAGGACGGGGCGGTGACCCAATGCAGGCATCTGAGTCAGTGGGTCTTGATCCAAATACAATCACAGATCCAACGGAAAGCATTAAGTATGGAGTGAAACATTTTAAGAGAATCAATGAATATGGCAATGAAAAGGACGTGGATTTTGCCACGATCATTCAAGCATATAACATGGGAATTGGTTATATTGATTTCGTTGCGAATAAAGGGGGCAAGCATACTGAGGAGCTTGCGAAGAAGTTTTCCATGCTTCAGGTCGAAAAAAACCCTACCCTTTATGATTGCGGCGGAGACAAAGAGAATTTTCGATACCCATATTGCTACGGTGACTACTCATACAGTGCGAAGGTATCTAAGAACATTGAGGAGCTTGCCGACAGTATATCGGCTCAAGCTGATGGGGAGTGAGGGAGAACAAAAAGCCTACTGAATGAAGTAGGCTTTTTGTTCATGCTAAAGGTTTCACAATTTCGGAGTTCAAAGTATCAAAACCAATGTCATTTGTTGTTCAACCATGGAAGGAGGTCTTTATGTTTATAGAGTTTCTCGGATTCTGAAATGGTTTGTGAAAGAAGAATATCAATGGAATCAAGTAAAGAGTTTAGGGACTGTTTAACAGAACCACTCACATATTTCTCTAAGGGCACAGGTAACTCTTCCTCGTCTAAAATAAAATGTGCCCCACCCGGAAGCACCAAGATATCAATGATCAAATCCTCAAAGGAAACCAACTTATCCTCCATAAATGTATTCCTTACAATATTAAAATAGGATCCTAAATAATTTCCTTGGTTATTTCTCCAAATGTATAAATTATAAGGACGGTCTTTCCAATAATGAGCAATCGTATAACTGCCTATAGGAATGGTTAATTCTATAAGACCCGTTTTAATCGTGAACGAATCCATGATTTCATGAAAAAGCACGACATGTTGATTTTGTGCTTTTAACAGCAAACAGTTATATTCCACAACTAAGGAGTCATAGCGGATTTTTCTTTCTATTATTTCATCGCCACGTTGTAGTGCTGGTGTAAATATTTTGTCCATCGTTTCTATTTCTCCCTTAATAACTATCTAGATCATTTATGTCATTATACTTAATAAGGTTTTTCTTTTCTAATAGGGAATCGCCAGGGAAATGGGGATTAAAACTTTAAGGAAATTCAAATATCAAAACCTAATTTCACACCTAAAATAACGAGAAACTAGGTTTTAGTTACTTTAAAATCGTACTCTTTTCTGGAATAAACACATCTTGCAAGATAGTTGTTTCTTGGATCCTATCCTTTATACACCTGCTTTAAAGTTTTTATATCAATTTTCTTCATTTGAAGCAGTGCTTTCATAACCCTTTCCGATTTTTCAGGATTGGCGTCATTTACCATCTCGGTTAGATCCGCAGGGACAATTTGCCATGACACACCAAATCGATCTTTCAGCCAACCGCACACTTGCGCTTTTTCGTCTCCGCCTTCGGTAAGTTTTTCCCAATAATAATCCACATCTACTTGCTCCTCGCAATGGATGATAAATGAAATTGCCTCTGTGAATTTGAATTGAGGACCGCCATTCAATGCTACGAATGCTTGTCCTTCCAATTCAAATTCCACGGTCATCACTGATCCCTCTTGCTTCCCGTGGATTTGATTTCCTTCATTTCCATAGCGAGTAATTCTTCCGATCTTAGAATTTTCGAAGATGGATGTGTAGAACTTCGCCGCCTCTTCAGCTTGTGTATCAAACCACAAGTTAGTTGTGATTTTTTGAATTTTGTTTTTCATAATTTCTCCTTTTCAGTTTAAATATATTAGGGTTATAAGGAAAATTTGTTTTTTCGATTACTAGCCAGTCATTTAGGTGATTCCTTTAATTTTAATAACCTTTATATAGCATCTCCTAAGGGGTAACGAAAAATTATTTCCTTATGCTAGTTACAGTATCTTTGCCCCTGGTGATGGAAATAAAAAAGGATATAGAAACTTTTCACCAGTGAAAAGACCTATATCCAAATTGAAGATTAATCAATAAAGAGTCATGTTCATTTCTCAGCTCTCGAAGTTAAATTGCCATTTGATTCCGAATTTATCGGTTAACTGACCGTAAATTTTACTCCAGAATGTTTCTTGGAGCTCTAGACCAACCGTGCCGCCTATACTTAGTTTGTTAAAGATCGATTTAATTTCATCCAAATCATTACCGACATATGCCAGGCTGATATTGTTACCTTCAACAAAGGGCATACCAGGAAAAGTATCGGAAAACATGACATTGCTTCCATTAATATTTAGCCTTGTATGCATGACTAAATCTTTCGCTTCTTCTGGAAGGGCAAATTCCGGATTAGGCGGTGTTTCCCCAAAGGTCATGATATTTGGTTGATCCGTTCCAAAAACCTCTGCGTAGAACTCTACTGCTTCTCGACAATTCCCATTAAAATTAAGATATGCATCTACTGACATTTATCTCACTCCTATTTTATTATTTTTTATTCGTTGTTATAAGTTTAATGATATATGTTTCATTATTACCTGACGAAAAATTCCGGTGGTTCAATTCCGAGCGTTCTAAGATAGATATAACCCTGTCCCCTATGATGAATCTCATTTTCCAAGGCATATTGAAGTCTGTCAAAGTGGCTTTGTGAGGGACCGAAAAAGGGATCCTTTTCCACCACTGCAAGCGTTTCCTCGGTCATTTCCTCCCACAGTTTCCTAGTATCATCCCTTACTGCTTCGCATGCTGAAACTAGTTCCTCTTTGGTGGAAATTCCAGCAAACGAATCTGGGTACTCCCAAATACTAAGTGCAATACCACGCATATATCCAGTCTCAATGTTCATGATTTCTTTAACCATCTCTGCGAAAGGGCGAAGCTTCCCGGCCGGGGTATAGTGAAATAATTCCTCTTCAGGAAAAGCTTCAACCACCCGCATCGTTAATCTCCTGTTGCCTTCTAATATATTTAACAAACCCTCTTTCAATAGAACCACCATTTCACTCTCCTTTGAGAAATACTCTGTATAGAAGTTCTGGGGAAAATTGAAAAGTCCTGCAACTCCTGCAAATTCTGTTTGTAAAGTTTGCACAACCTTTTTTAACTACTCGGGAAAGCGTCCTAAAAAATATCATTTTTCTTTTACACTTGATGAATTGAATAAGCATTAAAACATAGACGGTTTTTTACTCCAATAAAAGATTTAGAGTTATAGTACCATTAACTGTGGTAGCGCAATATCTGGAAGGGAATTCACACATACAGATTATTTGGATTATGCAGAAGAAATAATTAAGCAAAATTAGTAAGAAATTGACTTCCCAAAGTCGGTAAATGGAATCTTGGTAAAAATTGATTAAATCTTGTATTTATTATACGATTCAATTAGTTATATATTTCCAACCAGCAATATGCTTATACGTAATGGATATCATTAATAACAGAGCCACTAGAAAGGGAGATAAGCAAATGATTAATAAAGTCGGTCAAATCATGTTATATGTAAATAACCAAGACGAGTCATTGAAATTTTGGACGGAAAAATTCGGTTTTAGTGTTATTTCTGAAGAAGATAACGGCCAAGGGCTAAGATGGATTGAAATAGCCCCAACAAAGGAAGCACAAACGAGTATCATCCTGCATAATAAGGAATTCATTGCTAAAATGCAGCCGGAATTAAATCTTAATACACCTTCGTTAATGTTTTACTCGGATAATCTTGATGAATTATATCAAGACTTTTCGGAGAAGAATATCAAAGTGGGGGAACTTGTGAATATGCCATCTGGAAGAGTCTTCAATTTTGCTGATAATGAAGATAATTACTTTGCGGTCATGGAAAAGAAGTAAATCATTTAGCAAAAGATAAAAGAACATCAAAACGACTAGAAAAACTATTTTTAGTCATTTTGATGTTTTTTGATACCACTATTTAGTCTGCAGGCCTTGTCCCAGCAGGAAGTCCAGAGTTCTCAACCGTCTTGATCGGCCGAACGGTTATGTCTCCATTCACGTAAATTTGACAAGATAAACGCAAATGATCTTCCATTCCTTTTTCTTCAAAGACCTTTTTTTCTTTATGTGTGACCTCCAAAAAATCACCTGCCAGTATTTCCACTCTGCAAGTTGTACATTTAGCCTTTCCGCCGCATCGGTGAAGAATATTAATACCGTTATCCTCCAATGCTAATACTAACTTTTTTCCATTTTCAACTTCAAACGTTCCATGGTCAAATACTGTTACGTTAGGCATCTAATACCACCTCTTATTATAAGATATCTATCAACAGGTCATTAACATATCTATTCTTTTACCTTGTCCATATGACATAAAAAAATGTGAAGTCATTACTGATTGATAGTTAAGATGAATAATTAATTATCTTGAAGACAAACTTTAAGTACATTCATAATTATAAAATTAACAACGCATAAATAGAGCTAGGGAAAATAAGAATGTTCTTTTAGAGAGACAAACAAGAATTATTGAAAAAAAGAGAGTGAAATAATAAAAGGGAGGTGCATGCCTGTGACTAATGGCAATTGTGATTTTTCACCAATGAAACAAATGTTAAAAGAGGAAATTCGTCAAGTAATATCGGCATTACAGGATAACTTAGAAGCAATGGGTGATGAAAATTATTGTCTTCTTGGAAATTTCGAGAAAATAAAGGATAAATTCGTATACATCGATATGAAAGCAGCAACATTTTATTTGAACTGTTATTTGTCACCATTTACAGACAAATATCCCGAATTATCAATTTGCGTACAAAATTTGTCGAACTTGAGACATGGCGGGTTGATTGTTATTCAACGGGAAGATTCTCTTGATTCTTTGATCCAACCAGGTATTTCAATAGGAGCGGAGTTAACCCATTCTTTATTGGAATCAATTTTTTTCCCTGGAAATCCACTGCATGATGGTGCCGTATTGGTTAGTCAAAATCAGATTGTTTCCGCAGCAAATGTCCTTCCGCTTTCAGACAGATCAACAGGGGGAAAAAAACTTGGAACTCGCCATCGCTCTGCTTTAGGTTTATCTGAACGAAGTGATGCCCTTGTATTGGTAGTATCAGAGGAAACAGGAAGAGTTTCATTTGCGTTAAATGGAAATCTGTATCCAATTAATGCTCATGGACCTATATAGAATTTTCGAGACAATTAAGTCCCATAGTGATTATAATGTTGTAGGTAATTCACCCCCGGAAAAATAATCATTGAGCAAATGGGTAAAGGAAAACGTAAAAGTTAGCTTTCATTTTTATCATTTTTGTAATTCAAAAGCTTATTTTTCTCGGAATTACAGGTACGGAAAAGGTCATGAATTAATTAACCCGGTGATTTTTACCGGGTTTTTGGTTGCTTTTTATATAAAAAAAGGCATATGATAAATAAGGAGTCTCAATCAGAAAAGTTATAAAACGAAAGAGGATTTTAAATGATAACCATTAAAAGTGAACGAGAAATAAATTTGATGCATGAAGCGGGCAAACTTCTTGCTGCGACGCATAGAGAAATTGCAAAAATGATAAAACCTGGCATCACGACTTGGGAAATCGAAGAATTTGTCGATAAGTTCTTGGCAGAGCATGGTGCTACCCCTGAACAAAAGGGATATAACGGTTACAAATATGCGACGTGTGCATCAGTGAATGATGTAATCTGCCACGGCTTTCCGCAAAAGAAAGCCTTAAAAGAGGGAGACATCGTTACGATTGATATGGTGGTGAACCTTAACGGAGGTTTGGCGGATTCAGCTTGGACATATGCAGTCGGTGAAGTTTCCGATGAAGCTCAGCGTTTAATGGATGTAACCAAGAATGCTTTATATAGAGGCATCGAAGTTGCACGGGCAGGAAATCGTCTTGGGGACATCGGGCATGCAATCCAGTCATATGCAGAGGGTGAAAAGTTTTCTGTTGTTCGCGATTTTACAGGGCACGGAATCGGTAAAACCATGCACGAGGACCCAACCGTCCTACATTATGGTAAGCCAGGTAAAGGTGCCCGTCTAAAAGAGGGAATGGTCATCACGATCGAGCCAATGTTGAATGCAGGAACATGGCATATGAAAATGGACCAAGACGGCTGGACGGCGAGAACGGCAGATGGAAAACTCTCCGCACAATATGAACATACCATCGTCATTACAAAAGAAGATCCGATCATTTTAACGGAACAGTAAACAAAAAGAAGAAACGGCCTTATCATGTGCCGTTTCTTCTTTTTGTTTTATTAAAATATTTCACAATAAACCTCGACAGAATATTCTGTATTCCATCATCCCACAATAGATCGAATTCGAAAAATTAGTACTAGGCAGTTAGGCATTAAAAACTTTACTATTATGTGGGAGCACAGGATAATAAGGGGAAGGAAGAAAAAATTAATAATATGTTATATATACAGTATATAAAGGGGGTAATGACTGTGAAGAAAGGGGAGAAACTGTCTGCAACGGTTGAAACGGTTGGGTTGAGCCAGCGGGAATTTTTAACGATTTTTTTACTACACTCTTTGAGAATAAAAGCGAATTATCCAAGGGCGATTCATCAGGACCTAAAAAATACGTTCACTGGAAAAGTGCATAGCTATGACTATCTATGTAAAATATCCAATACGCTAGTCGAATCCAACCATTTATCATTATATACGAATAAGGGAAGAAATTATTATCAAATTACTGAAAAAGGCAAAGAGCTTTACATATGGTACCAAGAAAATTTCCTGGAACGGTTTTCCGAGGTGAAAAAGGTCATTGATCGCTTCATGTTCGATTTAAGGGGTTCTGGTGAAAACCCACCGGTTATTAATGAACTTCCAGAAGAATACAGGTCGTATTTCTCGAAAATTATATCGGTGAAAGACCTTGTCCGTTATGTAACTTTAAAAGCCGCTTTCACTAAGAAGCCCATTTATATGGGGGAAATTGGCGATCTGCTTAAAAATCAGTTCGGTTGGATCGCTTCAAACGGCTATTTATACGATTTATCTCATGAAATGGAAGAGAACGGCCTTCTTGTCGGCAGGTGGGAAAGTGAAAAACGAACTAAACGGTATTTACGAATCACCGATGAAGGACAGCATCATTACAAACAGATTGCGGATTCTGCAGCCTTTCAAGTCCAGGAAATCCAAAAATACATGGCCAGTGTCGTTATGTTCTTAAAAGAAAAGAGTTAAATGAGTTAAATGAATATAAGAGATGGAGCCCCTTAATTTTGCAAGGAGATTGAAGTTACATGCTTAAATTGAATCGTTCAAGGGTAAATGTTACTTAAAAAACTTCTTAACAAGGGGGAATGACTGATGGTAGAAAAACAAGAAGAAATGGGAAGCATATTCAGTTTCATTAAAGGCCAGGTAGATAAGCTGCCCATTTCACAATCGAAAAAGAACAAAATGCTCGACCAGCTTCTAAGGCTTAAAACGATGACGGTTGATGCAAGGGAACCGCGAATTGCTCTTGTCGGAAGGCGGGGGTCCGGAAAATCATCACTGATCAATGCGATGTTTGGTCAGGAACGGCAATATGTCAGTTCCGTTAAATCTGGAACGGGTAAGGGAAAATGGCTCTGGTACCCGAGTGATGCCGAGCCCAAAATCCGTTTGCTGGACTCTCGGGGACTGGGTGAGAGTGAAGCTCCTACGGAAGATTTCGAAGAAAAAACACCAATGGATGAATTGATAAAAGCGGTAACCGAAGAACAGCCTGATGTGTTTCTTTTCTTGATTAAAGCAAAAGAAACGGATTCAAGGGTTGAAGAAGATTTAAAAGAGTTGAATAAGCTGCGCAAAATCGTTAAAGAGAATCACCATTATGATGTACCCGTCATCTGTGTGGTCACCCAAGTGGATGAATTAGATCCGCCACATTATAAACAAGCACCTTTTGATGCCAATCCTAAGAAAAAACAGAATATTGATGAAGCCATCGCTTTGATGTCAAAACGATTTAAAGAGAGTGAAATACCACTATTGAACATCATTCCTATTTGTTCGTATATTGATTTTGATGAAAACGGAAATATTGAATATGATATGCGTTGGAACATAGATTTGCTTTCTGATTACTTGATCGAGGCCTTACCCAGTGAAGCGAAGCTGAAGACCGCCAAAGCGATGCAGAGCCAATTCGTTAAGAAGAAATTCGCGCGGACGATAGTGGGAACGTTTACGGCAATAGCCGGTTTAATAGGTGCAGAGCCAATACCTTTCGCCGATTTTCCCATTTTGACCGGCATTCAAGGTTTGATGATTGTGGTGATTGGTTTTATCGCGGATAAAGAAATCAATACAAAAACTGCAAGTGAATTCATTGCGGCATTAGGGATCAATGTTGGAATCGGTCTCCTTGTCAGGGAAGGTGTCAGGGCTGCAGTCCGTTTCATCCCAGGAGCTGGTCTAGCCGTTTCCGGTGCGGTAGCGGGCGCGGTCACATATGGAATCGGGCAAGCAGCGATAGCTTACTTTCTCGAAAACAAAGATATTAATCAGGCGAAGGAAGCTTACAAGAACGCGAACAAAGAATATAAAAATGAAGATATTGACTCTTAATGGGCAGAATCAAATCATAAACTACACTAAGGTGATATGATAAAGTGGAGTTCGCAGTTCTGTTACTGCTGCTGGATGGTTCAGGATTTTGTTTACTACAGGAGGGATGATCTTCATGTCGTTTTTTCAATCACAGAAGCAAAAAGAATATATACAAAAATTAGAGGAAGCGATTCAATCCTTTTCCGCCCGATCTGAAGCGCTTGATGATTCAAAGGGATTTCCTTTTGAAAACATTAAGGAGTTAAAGGAATTCGGATATCCCCAATTAACTTTAGCAAAAGAAGATGGCGGATATGGCGGTTCCTTATATGATTTTCTCCTATGCCAAGAAAAAATAGCCCAATATTGCGGCCCGACAGCCTTAGGAATAGGCTGGCATGTCGGAACGGTCCTATCCTTAACGGAGAAAAGACCATGGGAAAAAGGAGTCATGAATGAATTGTTTGATGAAGTGTCGAAAGGCGCTCTCATCAACACTGCAGCATCCGAGGCTGGAACGGGAAGCCCGGCGCGCGGAGGCCGACCGGAAACGATCGCTATCAAAAAGGGTCAACAATGGAATTTGAATGGCAGAAAGACTTTCACTACACTCTCTCCCGTCCTTGATATTTTTCTAGTAACGGCATGGGTTCCCGAAGATGAGCGGCTAGGCACATTTTTAATTCATCGTGATGTAATGGGGGTAAGTATAGAAGAAACTTGGGATATGATTTCCATGCAGGGGACAGGAAGTCACGATTTGGTATTAAATGACGTCAGCCTGCCTGAAAAGTATTATGTCATGAAAAGCAATCTTGGTGAAAAAAGAAAACCTGAAGCGTGGCTATTACATATACCGGCTTGCTACTTGGGAATCGCAGTGGCTGCCAGAAATTACGCCGTCGAATTTGCGAAAACCTATTCTCCCAATAGCTTACCAGGACCAATCAGGGACCTTCCGAATGTTCAACGGACAATTGGGGAGATGGAACTGGAATTGGGCGAAGCACACCATTTCCTCTACTCTGTCGCAGAAAAATGGGTGCGGCACCCTGAAGAACATGATGAATTATCGAAGCAATTGGGTGCTGTTAAGTTATCGGTAGTCAACAAATCGATTTCCATCGTCGATAAAGCGATGAGGGTCGTCGGAGCCAAAAGCTTACAACGAAATAACCCTCTGCAACGTTACTACAGGGATGTACGCGCAGGACTTCATAACCCTCCGATGGACGATGCGACAATCACCATGCTCGCAAAGTCAGCTCTTTATTAAGTTCGTATTCGAATATTTTTTTGATGGCACTGAAATGACTTCGTCGTTTCAGTGTTTTTTTCGTGCGCCCTGAATCATCCGCTTTCTTTGTTGGTCCCTCTAGCTGTATCTTTTTTAGTCCCGCATGTTAATTTCACTAGATTATCATTCTCTATCTTGTTATGATTGATTTACCTGTCTAAATCTTCGAAAAATATCGAAAGTTCGGTGTAAAAATGAATCTTATGACAAAAGATTTACTGATTAACTTTTTAATTATCCTTTTTCCGATCTTTTTATTGCAAATGAGCTATCTAGTGAGGTACGTCTATCGTTTAGATGCATTAAAAGGATCCTTCCTATCGATTTTCCCTATTCTTTCACTTGTTCTATGCATGCTATTTCCCGTTGTTATAGAAGAGGATTTTGTTTGGGACCTCAGATGGATTCCTTTTCTTTTAGGCGGTTTATATGGAGGCTACCGGTTAGGAATCATATTGATAGTCATCACTCTTTTTATTCGCTATTTATCAGGGGGGGATAATGGATTTTATATATCATGCATCACTTTTCCACTAATGGGAGTTTCCTTGTTTTTTATATCTAAATACTATCTAAAAATGTCTGTCAGTAAAAAAATCTGCATTGGTATATCATTAATATTCATTGTTCATATTCTCACACAGTTTATTTCAACAGTAGTATTTGAACTTACTATCGGCATAAGTTTATGGAAACAATACTTCACGATCCAAGTCATAGGAATCGTTGTTGTGATCATATTATGGGAAGTTATCCTCACTAATTTTCAGGTTCTCGAAAAATTAGTGAAAGCGGAAAAATTGCAGATCGTTAGTCATCTGGCTGCAAGCATATCTCATGAGGTCAGAAATCCCCTTACAGTTACTAGGGGATATATTCAAATGTTAAGCGAAGACGTGTCTTCCCATAGCAAGGTCAATTATGCAAATATTGCACTGAAGGAATTAGATCGGGCCACGGATGTCATTAATGATTATTTGACGTTTGCTGCCATATGCCCTGAAAACACAGAGCGATTAAGGGTATCCGAGGAAATTCAGCATGTCGTGAACAACATAAAACCATTGGCTAACAATAATCGAACAGAATTGAAGTTATCCCTAATCGAAGATGGAGCTTATTATATCATGGGGGAAAGGAAGAAATTCCAGCAATGCTTGTTCAATATCTTAAAGAATGGGGTAGAATCGATGGACCATGATGGTGAAATATACATACAGTTAATTCGTGCTGCCACCACCTTCCAAATTAAGATTCAAGATCAGGGAATTGGGATGACACAGGAACAAATATACCGTTTAGGTGAGCCTTACTTCACGACAAAAAATAAAGGGACGGGTTTAGGCATGATGGTTTCATATAGCGTTATCAAAAGCATGGATGGAACGGTACATGTATCAAGTGTACAAGGGAAAGGGACATGTTTCTCGATTAACCTGCCCATACATAGAAACGAGCATATTTAAGTTTAGTGTAAATTGACGGTTTTAAACTCATAGATTACAATTTAAGTAAACTACCAATATTATGAAATGATTCAATTACGCATTTGATACCTAAGGGAGATGACGAAATGAAATCGCTTACAGATGGACAAATCATTTGGGAACCGACAAAGGAACAAATCGAGCAAACGGTATTGACTCTATATGTGAAATGGTTAAAAGAAAAGAAAGGTTTAACATTTCATGATTATCATGAATTATGGAAATGGTCGGTAGATGAACTGGAGGAATTTTGGGCTTCCATTTGGGAATATTGTGATGTAAAAGCAGCCCGGAAATATGACAGGGTTTTAGCGGATCAATCAATGCCAGGTGCGAAATGGTTCGAGGGGGCAAGGCTTAATTATGCTGAAAATGCATTATTGAATGATCAAGAAGAAAAAACGGCGATTTTTTTTCGTTCCGAACATATCAGTCAGCAAGAGGTTAGCTGGAAAGAGCTGAAAGAAAAAGTAGCTTCTGTCGCCCATTCATTAAGGAAACTTGGTGTGAAATCCGGTGACCGTGTTGTTGCCTATATGCCGAATATTCCTGAAGCGGTCATAGCTTTCTTGGCAACAGCGAGCATAGGTGCGATCTGGTCCAGTTGCTCACCTGACTTTGGGGCAAGAAGTATCATAGATCGTTTCAAACAGGTTGAACCGGTTGTATTACTGGCGGTTGATGGGTATCAGTACAATGGAAATGTATATGATAAAACATCAGTCGTCTCACAGCTTAAACAGGAATTGGTCACTCTCAAGCATACCGTTTTGGTTTCTTACATAGAAAAAAAGATTTTGGAAGTGAATCTGGCAGATGTGATTCCTTGGGAAGACCTTTTAAAAGAAAAGGCAGAATTATCTTTTGAAAGTGTTCCGTTCGATCATCCGCTGTGGATTCTTTATTCATCAGGTACAACCGGGATGCCAAAACCAATTGTACAAGGGCATGGCGGTATATTATTGGAACATTTTAAATCAACAAGAATCCATCAAGGCATGACTTCCGAGGATACTGTATTCTGGTTTACGACGACAGGCTGGATGATGTGGAATCTCCTTATGGGCGGTTTGCTTAATGAAGGGACCATCGTCCTTTATGACGGCAGTCCTTCTTTTCCGAATATGGATGCCCTTTGGGAATTGGCGGAAGATACAGGCATGACTTTCTTTGGAACAAGTGCACCTTTCCTTACCAATTCCATGAAGTTAGGAAACAGACCCATGGGAAAATATGATTTATCCAAATTGAGGGCTCTTTTTTCCACTGGAGCTCCATTGTCTGGCGACGGTTATAAATGGGTGTATGAGAATGTCAAGAAGGATATCTGGCTCAGTTCATCCAGTGGCGGAACCGATGTTTGTGCCGGTTTTGTCGGCGGTGTCCCAACATTGCCCGTGAGAATCGGAGAAATACAAGGAAGGGCATTAGGTGTTTGTGCGGAAGCCTTTGATGAGCATGGTCAAACATTGATTAATGAAGTCGGTGAATTGGTCATTGCCAAACCGATGCCGTCCATGCCGCTATACTTCTGGAATGATCAAGACGGGTCAAGATACTACGAGAGTTATTTCGATACGTATCCTGGTATATGGAAACATGGTGATTGGATAAAAATCGACGACAAGGGCAGCTGTATCATTTATGGACGTTCCGACTCGACCATCAACCGTTCTGGTGTACGGATGGGAACTAGCGATATCTACCGGGTCGTCGAAGCGATAGACGAGGTGATGGAAAGCCTTGTCATTGATAGGGAAGTGCTTGGCCGGGATTCCTCACTGTTGCTGTTCGTTGTTCTTAAGCCCGGTAAAACCCTGGACACTGCATTGACGGCAAAAATCAAGGAACAAATCAGAGGGCATGTGTCCCCTCGCTTTATTCCTGACCAAATCCATGTCGTTGAACAAATTCCAAAAACATTGAACGGAAAGAAAATGGAAGTCCCGATTCGTAAAGTGTTATTAGGGTTCGAGTTTGATAAGGTAGTGAATGAAGACTCCATGGGAAATCCAGAATCGCTACAGTTCTTTAAAGAATTAGCTCTCGAGTTGAATGAGAAAAAAATATTCTAGCATTAAGGCGGAGCAAAAAGCTCCGTCTTTTTTTGTTACTGGAGGTGATAAATTTCTAATTATAAAAGCACAATGAAACTTTTTAAAGAAAATAATAGAGATTATCACATATATCTAAAATAGCATTATAATCAATATCAATTGCTTTTCTTATTTTTTTTTACTTCTCCTTATATCAAGATAAATAATTTATGATTATTTTATTGTATATGGGCACTTATCTAAGTAATTCTAGTATTCCTTAATTAATAATTACTAAAAAAAGTATTTTTTATAATGTAGCCTTGTCCTTTATTTATCCATGTTCTAGAATAAATTTAATAAATAGGAGAGCAATGATGAAGAAGCGTAAACATTAAGAATGTTGCAGAGAGCTGAGGTATGGTGGAAATCAGTACAGGATTATCGTTGAATGGGCTTCTGAGCTTCTAGATTGAAATAAGCAGTAGGTCTTGGCGGAACGTCTTACCGTTAAAAAAGACTAAGTATTGAAGAAATTTTATTGTTTCCGTACGGATAAGTGCGTTTACATAAAAAGTAAGCGAATGAAGGTGGCACCTCGGGTTACTCGTCCTTTTTTGGATGGGTAGCCCTTTTTGTATTTATTTTGATAAAGGAAGGGTTTTATGAAAAAAACAATATTAACTGGAATCAAACCTACTGGGCAAATCCATCTGGGTAATTACATTGGAACTATCAAGCCATCTTTAGAACTAGCTAAAGTGAAAGATTATAAACCTGCATACTTTGTTGCAGATTATCATGGTATTACAAAGAGTCATAATGTAGAGGAGTTTGGACATTTAACATACGGAATAGCAGCAACTTGGCTTGCATTGGGGCTAGACCCCGATAAGGTGATCTTTTATAAACAATCAGATGTTCCTGAGATTTTTGAATTAACTTGGATATTTAGCTGTTACACACCTAAAGGTTTAATGAATAGGGCTCACGCATACAAAGCGATGGTTGTTGGCAATACAAAATCGGAAAAGGAAATAGATTTCGGTGTTAATCTGGGGTTATTTAATTACCCAGTTCTAATGGCAGCAGATATTTTGATGTTTAAAACAGAGATTGTTCCTGTAGGGAAAGACCAAGTTCAGCATATAGAAATTGCTAGAGATATTGCTGAAAGTTTCAATCATAAATATGGGGAAACATTCTTATTGCCAGAGTACAAAATACAAGAAGAGACTGCTATATTACCAGGATTAGATGGTAGGAAAATGAGTAAAAGTTATAATAATACAATTCCACTCTTTGAAGAGCCAAAAAAGTTACAAAAACTCATAAATAAAATCAAAACTGATTCATTACCACCAGAAACACCAAAAGATCCCGATACATCTATTATATTCACGTTATATAAAGAATTTGCATCTTATTCTGAAACTGAAAAGATGAAAGAGCAATATTTAAAAGGGGTTGGCTGGGGCGAAGCAAAAAAAGGAATTGTTTAATGTAATGAATAGATTTATTGAAGGACCGCTTGAGAAATATAATGAATTAATGTCTTCTCCAGAAACTTTGGATTAAATTTTAAAAGAAGGGGCAGATAAAGCAAGAGAAATTAGTGTACCATTCTTAAAAGACATTAAAAGCAAGATTGGTATTAGGTGAGAAATTCGAAGCTATAAGAAATCTTGGACAAATGTACTAAACTAGCGATAGCTTTTCTTTATAAGGGGAAAGCTATTCTAGTGCAATAAAAAGGCAGGTTAAAGAAACTTCCCTGAATAATTGACAGTTACTTGAAATACTGACCAACTATTTTAACACGATGCATGAAGAAGGAAAGCTCATTCACACAGATCCAGAGCTGCAGGCGTTGTCGTTCATGATGATGAGTTTAGGTGCATTTATAATCAACCTGGATGCTGATGAAAGCTATCCAACCGTGTCCCTGGGGGCATTTATAATGGAGAGTGTCCAAACATTTACTAGGGATTTGACTCCCTAGTTTTTTTTCATAAAGAATAATGACAGTTAGCACTGACGAACCTTTTATAAAAGGAATTACCGATTTTTAACGAATTTAGATAAATAATTTAAATGACAGGAGATAATGAATATGAAATCAAGTAATACAATAGTATGAATTAATGTATTTACACAAGCTGAAGAACTCAAGGTGTTCCTGGTTGGATTAGTAGCCGTTGGCATCGTTCTGTTGATAATAATAAGGCAATTATGGTAACTACTTTTGAGAGTATTGATTTTAATGAAAATTGGTTAGGAAAAAGTGAATTTTGGGAACATTTTAACAAAATGCAACATCTCATTAAAGATACAGAAGGTGGGTACTATACGTTAGTGGAAGACATTGAAAATTTGTAAACTTTAAATTCGATTACACTGGCTTGATCATATTTTTTCATTACCATGATTGCTTTGAATGTATTTATTAATTACGGTGGAGATTTTGGATGGACAAGCCTGCATAGGTTTTATTGTTTTCATCAAAGTTGAAAAAAATAAAGAGATCGTACTGATTGACTTTACTGTATTTCAAAATAAACCATATACAGGTGCGTCTATTTCAGATTTTTGCTAAATGTGATTGCTGATACACTAGTTATAGCTAATACTTATGTACAAGTAGGTCGTGGATATAATTCATTCATCAGGCTTGTTATCACTTGGTTATTTAGTAGCTGTGCTTAAGATGTTTCGTGTAGAAGAGAAAATATTACAAAAGGCAGGGCCAAAATCATAATGATTTGGGGTGCCTTGGTTACGACAGGTGTGGCGGCGATGAGCTTAACCTTTTTAGCTGGCCTTACTAATACAATTGTCGTCATTGGATTTGCGCTATTTGGACTTGGAATTTATGAGACCCCATCACATCAACAGATACATCTGTATCTAATGAACCTGCTGAGAAAGTCGTTGAAGCAGCTGCTGTTTCTAAAATGGCAAGCTCACTTGACAGTATATTCGGCGTCGCAATTTCTACAGCTATTTACGCTGGAATAACGGCTTCAATAGGTATAATCGTAAACGTTATATACGGTGCACTTTCAATATTATCTATTATCTTTTGATGCCAAAATATGCCGGTAAAACATCTAATGCTTCTAAAAAATCACCGGCTGGTAGCAACCGAACCCTATTGCAGAATAATTAGTAGATGGAAATGCAAAACGCCTCCTTTAGTGGCATTTTCAAAAATAATGAAAGGATGAAGAGATTATGAAAAGTGATTTAATGGATATGCTAGAATCCCGTAAAGTTGAAATGATTGAAATTCGTAGGCACCTACACGAAAATCCTGAGCTATCTTTTAAAGAAGAACAGACAGCTGAGTATATTATTGATTTCTATAAAGGAAAAGACGTGGAAGTTCAATCGAATGTAGGTAATGGATACGGAATTATCGTGACCATTAAAGGTGGAAAACCCGGAAAAAACATCGGTCTTCGCGCTGATTTTGATGCGCTTCCAATCGCCGAAGAAACGGAAGTACCCTTTAAATCAAAAATTGAAGGCGTTATGCATGCGTGTGGCCATGATGGTCATACAGCCTATTTATTAGTCTTAGCGGATTGCCTCATTCAATTAAAAGATGAAATTCCAGGTACAATCAAAATTATTCATCAACATGCGGAAGAAGTTCCGCCAGGCGGGGCAAAGAGTATTGTAGAATCCGGCGTGCTTGACGATTTAGATAATATATTTGGAATCCATCTCCTGCCAATGGATTCAGCAGGAGTGGTTGGTTATCATGCTGGATATTCTTTTAACGGCAGAGCTTATATGAAATTAAAAATACAAGGTAGAGGTGGACATGGTTCCTCACCACATCTAGCGAATGATGCCATTGTGGCTGGTGCCCATTTTGTTACAGCCGCACAAACGATTATTAGCCGTCGATTAAGTCCATTTGATATTGGTGTGATTACGATTGGTTCTTTTGACGGAAAAGGAACATTCAATGTCATTAAAGACAGCGTAGAGCTTGAAGGCGATATCCGTTATATGACAGTTGAAACAAAAGCAACGATTGAAAAAGAAGTGAAACGTCTTGTAAAAGGACTTGAAGAAGAATTTGGCGTAACATGTGATCTAACCTACACGAATGACTATCCCCCTCTATACAATGATCCTGAATTAACAGGAAAGGTTGCTGAGATTCTGAAGAATGCAAATGATAAAGATATTAAAGAAGTGAAGGAATTTCCAGCAATGCCGCCTTCTGAAGACTTTGCTTACTATGCTGAAAAAATTCCTTCCTGCTTCTTTTACATTGCTTGTACACCTAGAGGAGTAGAAAAACCTTATTTTAATCATAACCCTAAATTTGATATCGATGAAGATGCCCTTCTCGTGGCAGCAAAGGCAGTAGGATATGTTGTTTATGGTTATTATGGGTTAGATTAGGGGTAGAATCATTTTTAAGGTGCGGTACAGATGACCACATGCTTTGCTGTATTAGATAATTCTATTCATAAAAAGCATTACGATTACCGAGAAAGGCTAATAAAGGTTGGTTGTAGCTGATAGACAAAGCTCCGTGTGGAGGGAAACTTTCATGCACGGTGCGAGGTAAGGGAGACTGTTTCTATAAATAAAAAATTTAACCAGCCTATTCCTATGGAAAATGCAACGATAACAACGAATTTTCACCTATCATTAAATAGGAAATACAAATAAATCAACCCTTTTTATAAAATAATGATTCGATTGAATTTCTAATAAGGGCGTGTTTTGATCAATCTAAATATGTTATTTTAACAAAGTAATGTATTGATTTGATCATACTTTATAAACCAGTTTTAAAAGGTGCTGCTAACTAAATTAAAGTCCTAGTTTGAAAAGACAACAAGATGTGGTTTTTGTCTTTTCTTTTTAATGTGGACAAAACTGTAAACCTTACTACGTAGGAATATTCATCAACTTCCTCTCATCCGAAATTCCACAATAAAAGGGTTCGTAAATCCTCCTTTTTTATATTTGGTACGAATACATTATGATTTAACAAAGAAAGTCAAAATGAATACGTAATGATAAATTTAAACCTTGTTGTTCTAAATTATGTTATTCTATTTCTGTTTACAACAGTCCGACTGAGAAACTGTAAAGGGGGTATGAGGTAAAATGGATAAGGAAAAGAAAAGCAAGCTAAAGAGGCCAAAGAAGTCGTGGGTATGGGTTCTAGCAATTATCATCATTGCTAATATAGCAGGTGGTGGGGACAAAGAGGAAGTTGCTAAAGAAAAGGAAGCTTCTGAATCTACTGCTGAACTTAGGGAGGAAGCTCCAAAGCAATCTATACTGCTGCAAGCATTCTCGCGAGTCTCGAATTTTCTCTTTTTCCATACATCAATTATGTTAAAACTATAGACATTATGTCCTTTCCCATCTTTAAAATTTAGCCGTATTGTCAATCGGAAAAATGTAAAAATGTTTCGCTTATACATAAGCTTGTTTGGATTCCTTGCGACATAGAAAAGCAACTAATAACATCTAAATTATACCTGTTCATAAAGTTCAAAATTGTCTATGTTAAAATTTCAGAAAATAAAGTTTTTTCAGATAATCATTGAAATATCCATTAAAACCCGATAATATACAACTATTAAAACAACTTTATATCAGCGGATGATAATTGTGGGAGAGACTAAACATTGTTTAGCACCGAAGGAGCAAACCCTAAAAAGCAGGGGACTAATCTCTCAGGTAAAAGGACTACAATTGGACGCGTCTCTGAAGAGAGCCATAGGCCACCGAAGGAGTTAAACTCTCAGGTAAAAGGACAGAGGAAGGTAGGAAAATCCCTATCTTTCCTCTGTCCTTTTTGTACTAGGAAAGATAAAAAGAGAGGAGGTGCAATAAGACCTGTAGATATATGAGTCTATCTTTGGATTTGTACAATTAACGCCATATTTTCAAAAAGGTTGGTAGATCTGTTTCAAAAAAACTATATCTAGTACCTAACCAAGAAAGCGCTTACATCTGTAGGGCAGTTCCCCAGTACGTTAATAATTCACACTCATTGAAGGACTGACCCTTTATTGGAAAAAAATCCAAGTATCCTATAAAAGTAGAAAGTGGGAATTCGTATGCAGGAACAAAAGTTGGATAGAGGGCTAAAAAACAGGCACGTACAACTCATCGCTATTGGTGGGGCAATCGGAACGGGATTATTTCTTGGAGCAGGAAAATCTATTCATTTAGCCGGGCCATCAATTTTAATTGCTTACATGATTACAGGCGTCATTTGCTTTTTAATCATGCGCGCACTTGGAGAACTACTCTTATCTAATTTGCACTATCATTCCTTTGTCGACTTTGTAAGAGACTATTTAGGTAATATGGCTGCATTTGTAACCGGCTGGACCTACTGGTTTTGCTGGATTTCAATCGCAATGGCCGACTTAACGGCAGTTGGTCTTTATACTCAATATTGGTTTCCCTCTGTACCACAGTGGATGCCAGGGTTAATTGCTCTTGTCATTCTGCTATTTATGAACCTTGCAACCGTAAAACTTTTTGGCGAAATGGAATTCTGGTTCGCATTAATTAAAGTCATAGCTATTCTAGCACTAATTGTTATTGGTATTTTCATGATTATTAAAGGCTTTTCCACTGATTCAGGCGCAGCAAGTTTCACGAATCTATGGAGTCATGAAGGTATGTTCCCAAATGGAATAAATGGTTTTGTCCTCTCATTCCAGATGGTAGTGTTTGCGTTTGTTGGCATTGAACTTGTAGGACTAACAGCAGGTGAAACTGAAGATCCTGAAAAAGTTATCCCCAAAGCGATCAATAATATTCCTATTCGGATTATAATTTTCTACATTGGCGCACTTATTGTCATAATGAGTGTTTATCCGTGGAACGCAATCATCCCAACGGAAAGCCCATTTGTCCAAGTATTTGTGGCTGTAGGTATCGCTGGAGCTGCTGGTATCGTCAATTTTGTCGTCCTTACATCGGCTGCTTCTGCATGTAACAGCGCAATCTTCAGTACAAGCCGGATGGTATACTCACTTGCCAAAGATAAAAATGCACCTGTACCGTTTGCAAAACTTAATGACCGTAAAGTGCCTTCCAATGCATTGCTCTTTTCAACTGTTGTCATTTTAATTTCCGTTGTTTTGAACTATTTAATGGCTGAAGGAGTATTTACCTTAATTACAAGTATTTCTACAGTATGTTTCATCTATATTTGGGGAATTACAGTCATCAGCCATTTGAAATATCGTAAAACAAGACCAGATCTAGTGAAAAAGAACAAATTTAAATTACCACTTTATCCATTTTCCAATTACTTGATCCTTGCTTTCCTAACATTCGTCCTTGTTGTTCTTGCACTTGCGAACGATACTCGTGTTGCCTTATTCGTAACTCCTGTTTGGTTTATTATGCTGATTGCGATTTATAAGGTGCGCAAAACGAAGGTAGAACAGGCGAATCAGAGAGAGGTAGCGGGGAATTAAAAGGCAAGAAACCCTTTTGATTCTATTAACGGTGTTTGTCCAGATAGCTGACGCTCCATATTTTCCAACTCGGTGAGAAAAAAATCTCCGTTATAAAAAGCTTTAAGATATCTGGATGATCATATTATAATTTGAAAAAATATTTTAGAATAGTTTTGTTAGCGCTTTCAAAAATGCTTGACATAATTATTATCAACAACTATTCTAAATGTACCAAATTGAATAAGCGGATGACAGTTGTGGGAGAGTGCAAGCGACAAGCCACCGAAGGAGCAAGTTCCAAAAAGACCCTTGGAACAAATCTCTCAGGTAGATGGAACCACAAATGGACGCACCTCTGGAGAGCGCGTATAAACATATACGCCACCAAAGGGGAAAGGCTCTATTAAAAAATGGAGCTAAACTCTCAGGTAAAAGGACAGAGAAGGGTAGAGAACGCTACGACCCTTTTCTGTCCTTTTTTGCGTGCAAAAAAGGTTGTAAAGCATACTGTTTTTAACAGTTTTCATAGAAAAGTAGGCTTGTAGCGGGAAAGAAGCTTTAGTGTCTAGTACCGTGTTAAAATTCAGAATTGAGTAAAAATTCAGCAATAACGTTTAGGAGGAAAATAAAATGAGTTTACAACAAAATGATTCAACCATTTTTGAAGCGATTGAGAAGGAAGGACAACGTCAACATCAAACACTGGAATTGATTGCATCAGAAAACTTTGTTAGCCCTGATGTATTAGAAGCCATGGGAAGCGTGATGACAAATAAATATGCAGAAGGTTATCCAGGAAAGCGCTATTATGGTGGATGTGAATTTGTCGATGTGGCAGAACAAGCAGCTATTGAGCGCTTAACAAAACTTTTTGGTGCCAAATATGCAAATGTTCAGCCTCACTCAGGTGCACAAGCCAATTTCGCAGTTTTTTTCGCACTGCTTCAGCCTGGTGATAAGGTGATGGGAATGAACCTTTCACATGGTGGCCACTTAACTCATGGAAGTCCAGTCAGCGTTTCAGGAAAATGGTTTGAAGTTGTGTCTTATGGAGTTAGAAAAGATACTCAGTTAATTGATTATGATGAGTTGGAAGCTATCGCAAAGAAAGAACAACCTAAATTGATTATTGCAGGGACAAGTGCCTATCCAAGAACGATTAATTTTGCACGTTTTAGAGAAATAGCTGATCAAGTTGGTGCAAAACTTATGGTGGATATGGCTCATATAGCCGGACTGGTGGCTGCTGGTCTTCACCCATCCCCAATCCCATATGCAGATGTTGTGACAAGTACAACACATAAAACATTAAGAGGACCGCGGGGGGGAATCATTTTAACGAATGATGAGGTAATGATTAAAGCGATTAATAAATCCGTATTCCCAGGAATTCAAGGCGGTCCACTAATGCATATCATTGCAGCAAAAGCAGTTGCTTTCAACGAGGCTTTACAACCAAGCTTTAAGGATTATGCGAAACAAGTCATTGAAAATGCTGCAACACTTGGAGAAACATTAAAAAATGAAGGTGCAGCCCTTGTTTCTGGTGGAACAGATAATCATATTGTCCTTTTAGATTTGCGTCCGTGGAATTTAACAGGAAAAGAAGCGGAGAAATTATTAGAAGACGCGGGCATTACTGTTAATAAAAATACGATTCCCTATGATCCAGAAAAGCCCTTTGTTACGAGCGGTATCCGAATGGGGACAGCAGCTTTAACAACTCGAGGCATGAAGAGGAAAGAGATGGTGAAAATTGGTGAAGTGATTGCAACCGTTCTAAAGAGTAAAGGTAATAAAGACGTTCTTCAGAAAGCAAGAGAAACAACCAAAGAGATTTGTGATGTTTATCCGTTATTTCAACAGCCAACCACTGTGTAATGAAAGGGGCAGATTAACTGAGCAACGGCCATGGCAGCTGGGACAATCGTTGAGTTGAGGAACTCCAAAGAAAGCCGTGAAACGAAAGACATTGCATTGAATTTCACGATTGATTTGTGATCAAGTCGTACATGTTGAAGTTCCTTCCATCAAGCTGAATGTGATTGGAACCTCCTTTACATCTTCAGTAGCCGACATGTCCCTTACAGGGATTGAGAGCCGCATTGTAATGAGATTATTCAAGCTTTGTATAAAAGATTTACCAAGGATCCTTCGAGATATGTCTTTTGGAATCCTGGCAATGAAAGTAACCGGTAACAGGTGAAAGAACATCTATTTAGCAGAAAATCATAATTGGGGGTAGAACATGGGTATTGAAACAGCATTAAAGCAAACACCGCTTTTTGAAGTATATAAGAAATACGAAGCAAAAGTTATAAATTTTGGTGGCTGGGCTCTACCGGTTCAATTTACCAGCATTTTAGAAGAGCATGAAGCTGTTCGAACAGAAGCAGGACTTTTTGATGTTTCTCATATGGGAGAAGTACTTGTGGAAGGGAAAGATGCCGAGAGTTATATTAACTACCTTGTTACAAACGATGTAACAAAGCTTGGCATCAATCAAGCACAGTATACCGCAATGTGTTATCCAGACGGTGGAACGGTCGATGATTTATTAGTTTATAAATTAGGAAATGAAAAATATTTACTTGTCATTAATGCTGCAAACATTGAGAAAGATTACGAATGGATGAAGCAGCATGTAAAAGGAGAGATGGAGCTCCAAAATATTTCGGAAGACATCGCTCAGCTTGCCATCCAAGGACCAAAGGCAGAAAGCATTTTGCAAAAGTTAACGGAAATTGATTTATCAGAAATTGGTTCTTTTAAATTCGCCCAACATGTCAACATCTCGGGGATTACTGACGTACTTGTATCCCGTACAGGTTACACAGGAGAAAATGGATATGAACTTTATTTATCTGCAGACAAAGCGGTAGCACTCTGGGAAAAGATCTTAGAAGCAGGAGCCACGAGTGGATTAAAACCATGCGGACTTGGTGCACGGGACACGCTTCGGCTGGAAGCACGTCTTGCACTCTATAGCCAAGAACTAAGTAACGATATCAGCCCGCTTGAAGCAGGAATCGGCTTTGTCGTAAAGACGAACAAAGAAAGTGACTTTATCGGAAAATCTGCTCTTACAGAACAAAAAGAAACTGGATTAAAACGAAAATTAGTAGGGATTGAAGTAACAGGCCGGGGGATTCCGCGTCATGGTTACAAGGTAATTTCTAAAGATGGAGAGGAAATAGGTATTGTTACATCAGGAACTCAATCACCATCTTTGAAGAAAAGCTTAGGTCTTGCCTTGGTATCAGCCAATCAAGCTGAAGTGGGGACGCCGATAAAAGTGGAAATCCGAAATAAACAGATTGAAGCCGTTATTGTTAATGCACCATTCTACAAAAGGTAAGCGGAAATAATTTAATAGAGTTATCGTGTAGTTTTCATGTGTCGCTTTCCGTTACCTTGCATGCAGCCTGGAATCGACTACCTAAGAGTAAAATCACCTAAAATATATTCTGAATTATGAAAAAATAAAAAAACAAAAAGAAAAGAAAAGGGGAAAATACAATGACGAAATTATTATCAAGTTTTCGATATAGCAAAGAACATGAGTGGGTGCAACAATTAGAAGGAAACCGTGTTCGTATTGGAATCTCGGATTATGCACAAAAGGCGTTAGGTGATATCGTCTTTGTTGAAAATCCAACGATTGATGATGAAGTAACTGTCAATGAATCGATGGGAACGATTGAGTCAGTTAAAGCAGTTTCCGAACTTTACTCCCCTGTTTCAGGTACAGTAGTTACTGTAAACGAAGAGTTAGAAGGCGCTCCAGAGACGATTAACGAGCATCCATTTGAAGCAGGGTGGTTAGTCGAAGTAGAAATGTCCAATCCAGAAGAATTAGACTCACTTTTAAACGAAGATGAGTATCAAGCATTTACTAATGAAGGAGAGGAATAATATGACAGCCACTTATAGATACCTTCCTGATACGAAACAAGACCAAGATGAGATGCTCACATTTTTAAATATTTCTTCTATAGATGAGTTATTTGAAGATATTCCAGCTGAAATCAGACTGCAGGGTGAGCTAAACATCCCAAAGGCGGTTCCTGAACCGCTTCTTTTGAAAAGAATGAACCAGCTTGCTACAAAAAACAAAAATGCGAATCATTATCCGACTTTCCTCGGTGCGGGTACATATGATCACTACATTCCAAGTGTGGTGAACCATATGATTTCACGCTCCGAATTTTACACGGCCTATACACCTTATCAACCGGAAATCAGTCAAGGTGAATTACAAGCAATTTTTGAATTTCAAACGATGGTCTGTGAGTTGACAGGAATGGATGTGGCTAACTCTTCCATGTACGATGGTTTTACATCGCTTGCAGAAGCTGCATCACTTGCAGTTGCAGCTACGAGACGTTCGAAAGTTCTTGTTTCCAAAGCGGTACATCCTGAATCCCGTGCTATTTTACATACAGTAGCAGGAGGTCCGGGATACACAGCTGAGGAAGTAAACCTAGCTGATGACGTTACAGATTTAGGGAAGCTGCAAGAACAAATTGATAAGGACACTGCTGCCGTTATTGTTCAATATCCAAATTTCTTCGGTTCCATTGAGGATATAAAAGCAATTAAGAAAATTGCGGAAGAAAAAGGTGCCCTTTTAATCGTAAGCGCCAATCCCCTTGCACTAGCACTCTTGCAGGCTCCTGGGAAACTTGGGGCAGATATTGTGATCGGTGATATGCAGCCATTAGGAATCCCGATGTCCTTTGGCGGTCCACACTGCGGCTATTTTGCGGTAAATAAAAAACTCATGCGCAAAATCCCAGGACGAATTGTAGGCCAAACAGCAGATGAAAAAGGACAGCGTGGATTTGTGTTAACACTTCAAGCACGTGAACAGCATATTCGCCGTGATAAAGCTTCATCGAATATTTGTTCCAACCAGGCATTAAATGCTCTTGCCTCTTCTATTTGTATGACATCACTTGGAAAGCAAGGGATTCGTCAAATGGCACAGCTAAACATTGAGAAAGCTGATTACATGGCGAAAACTCTAGAACAGAAGGGCTATACCATAATCAATGAGGCACCATTCTTCAATGAGTTTGTTGTCGGGCTTCCACGTTCGGTAAAGGAAGTCAATGCAAAACTTCTTAAGGCCGGGATTATCGGTGGATTTGATTTAGAAAGTGATTACGGTTTTGAAAATAAAATGCTGCTAGCTGTGACTGAGCAGCGAACAAAAGAAGAAATTGACCAATTTGTTGATGCTTTGGAGGCGATTGTAAATGGTTGAATATAATGAGTTAATTTTTGAAATAAGTCGTCCAGGACGGGTAGGTTCAAGTATTCCGGATAGTGACGTTGACTATGTTGATACAAATGAAAAATTCCCAAAGCATTTAATCCGTGACGAACCTGCAGAGCTCCCAGAAGTATCAGAGTTGCAGCTTGTTCGCCATTACACAGCGCTCTCTAATAAAAACCATGGAATCGATAATGGATTCTATCCACTGGGTTCTTGCACGATGAAGTACAACCCGAAAATAAATGAAGATGTGGCACGTTTGGAAGGCTTTAGCCGCATTCATCCCTATCAGCCCGTTGAAACAGTACAGGGTGCATTAGAAGTTTTATATGAATTACAGGAAGAGCTAGCCGTCATTACAGGAATGGATGCTGTAACATTACAGCCATCAGCTGGGGCTCAAGGGGAATGGACAGGTTTAATGATGGTTAAGGCGTATCATGCTGAAAAAGGCGAAACCAGAACGAAAGTACTTGTTCCAGACTCAGCGCACGGTACAAATCCTGCAAGTGCAAGTGTTGCTGGTTTTCAAACGATCACGATTCCATCCGATAAAAATGGATTAGTCGACCTAGAAGAATTAAAGAAACATGTAGGATCTGATACAGCTGCGCTAATGTTGACGAATCCGAATACTCTTGGACTTTTTGAAAAAGAAATAGTGGAAATCGCTCAGGTTGTTCATGAAGCAGGGGGCCTATTATATTATGACGGAGCGAATGCCAATGCCATTTTAGGTAAAACAACACCAGGTCAAATGGGCTTTGACATCGTGCACTTAAATCTTCACAAAACATTTACGACTCCTCATGGAGGTGGCGGTCCAGGGGCAGGTCCTGTCGGTGTGAAAGAGAAACTTACTCCATACTTGCCAGTTCCGCGCATAGAAAAAGAAGGTGATAAATATGTGCTGAACGCTAATTATTCGCACTCTATCGGAAGGGTAAAAGGGTATTATGGAAACTTCGGAATTCTCTTGCGGGCGTATACTTATATTCGCACGATGGGGCCTGAAGGGCTTCGCCAAGTATCAGAAAGTGCCGTGCTTCATGCTAATTACCTTCGTAAAAGATTGGAGCCATACTTTGAAGCGCCATATTTACAAATTTGCAAGCATGAATTTGTCCTATCCGGATCCAGACAGAAAAAGCTGGGTGTAAGAACGCTTGATATGGCAAAACGCCTGCTAGATTTCGGCTATCATCCGCCGACCATCTATTTCCCGTTAAATGTTGAGGAATGTTTGATGATTGAACCGACAGAAACAGAGTCGAAAGAAACACTCGATGCATTTGCGGAGGTAATGATTACAATTGCCAAAGAAGTGGAAGAAAACCCAGGGGTTGTTTTGGAAGCACCACATACTACAGTGATTGGGCGATTGGATGAGGTACAAGCGGCTAGACAACCTATCTTGCGTTATTCCAAAGAAGAAGTACTAGTAGTAAAGGAAGCAACGGTAACGTCATAAATGAATGATTGAATGAACATGAACCACCAAGGATGGATTATAAAGACAAGAATCTCAATATTTCATCCAAGGTGGTTCATATAAGCGTGTTTATAAAGGATGAAAAAAGTGCCAAGAGGCGGAATGAGAAAATAGTCTTGAGAACTAAAAAGACAGAGCAACGGAGAAACTCTATCGGTCTTTTTTTTGGCCTATGGAACAACCTCTTTAAAGCTAAAATTACATCTGCTCATAGGAGTGAGAAATAAAATGTCCATCACTGATCTTCGTAAACCAGAATGGCTAAAAATTAAATTAAATACGAATGAACAATATACAGGCTTAAAGAAAATGATGCGTGAAAAAAAACTTCATACTGTTTGTGAAGAAGCAAGATGTCCTAATATTCATGAATGCTGGGCGGTACGAAAAACGGCAACTTTCATGATTTTAGGAAGTGTATGTACCCGGGCTTGCAGGTTCTGTGCAGTTCAAACAGGGCTACCATCAGAACTTGATTGGGAAGAGCCCGAACGTGTTGCAGAATCAGTAAAGCAAATGAACCTAAAACATGTGGTGATTACCGCTGTCGCTCGTGATGATTTAAAAGACGGCGGAGCAGAGGTGTTTGCAGAAACTGTAAAGGCAGTGAGGCGGCAAAATCCATTTTGCAGCATTGAAGTTCTCCCCTCGGATCTGAATGGGGAATATGACAACTTAAAAACATTAATGGATACAAGGCCAGACATTTTGAATCACAACATTGAAACAGTTAAACGCTTATCCCAAAAAGTTCGTGCACGTGCAACATACGAACGTTCATTAGAGTTTTTAAGGCGGGCAAAGCAAATGAATTCCACTATCCCTACGAAATCAAGCATTATGATTGGTCTAGGAGAAACAAAAGAAGAAATTATTGAAACAATGTATGATCTTCGTGCTAACGATGTTGACATCATGACTATTGGTCAATATTTGCAGCCGACAAAACGACATTTGAAGGTCGAAAAATATTGGAGTCCAGAAGAGTTTGAAGAACTGAAAAACATTGCCATGTCAAAAGGGTTCAGTCATTGTGAAGCCGGTCCGCTTGTTCGCTCCTCTTATCATGCAGATGAACAAGTTCGTGCAACTAAGGTTAATGCCTAACCATTTTTTCAATAAACCATTAAGAAAGGGGAGAATCAGATGATAGTCAAAATAAAGATAACAGAAGCAGCCATGAATAAACTGAAGGAAATGACATGTAAGGGTGCGCAAATTCCTCGCATTGACGCTGATATTGCCGGCGGCTGCGGGGTGTCGGTGAAGTTCTCCCTCTTATTGGACGAGCCCCGCAGAAATGATGTAATTATTGAATATGAGGGAGTTCAGCTTAGATTAGATCATTTTACAAAACGCTATTTAGATGAAGAAACACAAATTGATTATATAGAAGATAGTGGCTTTATTGTTGGAGAAAGCTTTGCATCCAATGCATGTGCCATTGAAATAAATTAAAGTATCGTGATCGTTTACCTATTATATAGAATGGATCGTGTTTAATAAGTTAGTTGTTTTCTTAGAGTTTATATCACTATGGTTATGAAAACAAAAGGGGGAAGTATTAGGTGAATCAAAAATATGACGTTGTTATCATCGGTGGCGGCACCGGTGGATATGTTGCGGCCATTCGTGCGACTCAATTAGGATTAAAAACGGCGGTAGTTGAACAAGGTAAACTTGGTGGAACATGCCTTCATGCAGGTTGTATTCCAAGTAAAGCATTATTAAGGAGTGCAGAGGTATATTCGAATGCAAAAAATGCAGATAAATTTGGTGTTATTGCACCGGAAGTTGGCCTGGACTTCTCAAAAGTACGGGCCAGGAAAGAAGAAATTACTGAACGCTTATTTAAAGGTGTACAACATTTAATGAAAAAAGGGAAAATAGATGTGTTCGAAGGGAAAGGAAGTATTTTACAGTCAAGAGATGTTTTAGTGAGGTTGAATAATGATGAACGGGAAACAATATTAAGCTCTCGAAATATTTTAATAGCTACAGGATCTCGTCCAAGGACATTACCCGGCCTAGAAGCGGATGGCGAATATGTGATGACATCGGATGAAGCGCTACAAATGAAAGAGCTCCCAAATTCCATCATTATTGTCGGCGGCGGTGTTATTGGAATAGAATGGGCTTCGATGCTTATTGACTTTGGGTTAGAAGTGACTGTGATTGAGTATGCCGAGCGCATTTTACCGACGGAAGATAAAGATATTTCAAAGGAAGTACAGCGACTAATGAAGAAAAAAGGTGTGAAAATCGTAACAGGGGCAAAGGTGCTTCCAGAATCGTTAGAAAAAGGTGATGGTGTCTCTTTAAAGGCGGAATATAAAGGGAAAGACACGACATTTTCAGCAGAAAAATTATTAGTATCTGTCGGAAGATTAGCAAACATAGAAGGCATTCACCTTGAAAATACCAAAGTTGAAGTCGAACATGTTATTCAAACAAATGAGTATTATCAAACGAATGAGCCAAACATTTATGCAATTGGAGATGTGATTGGAGGATTACAGCTTGCCCATGTTGCTTCACATGAAGGGATCATCGCAATTGAACATATGGCAGGAGAAAACCCTGTGCCACTTGATCAATCTCTTGTTTCAAAATGCATATACAGTAACCCGGAGGTAGCTAGTGTTGGCTTAACAGAAGAGGATGCGAAGGAGAAAGGGTATCAAGTAAAAACAGGGAAGTTTCCCTTCCGTGCGATTGGAAAGGCTCTTGTTTTTGGTGAATCAGACGGTTTTGTCAAACTCGTTGTTGAAGAAGAGTCTAGTAAGTTGTTAGGAGCGCATATGGTTGGGCCTCATGTAACCGATATGATTTCAGAAGCTGGTCTTGCACGAGTATTAAATGCAACAGCTATGGATATTGCGCATACGATACACCCTCACCCTACATTAGCGGAAGCAATTGGGGAAGCTGCCCTAGCTGTATATGGTAAGGAAATACACTCATAGATATGAAGATAGTAAAAGAAGAGTTGAATACTTATTCCTTTAGGGGAGAGGCGAACCATATGTATGATAGGTGGGAGAAGCATGGTATTAAGTATCAAGTAGTTTCACTATGAAAACTGGTTATGTCCGAACAATGCCGTTACTACAATATCATTTCTAGCAATCTTGAACTACGTTGATGGGGGCGATAGACCTTAAAGTTTTTTTCTGACAACCGCTTCCCCTATAGCGGTTGAGTTTAGACAGCATTCTGAATTCGAAAGTTTTTACATATTTTAATTACAAATCTAAGGATGGTGAGAGACCATTGTATAAAGAAGTGAATGTTAACCGAGCTAAATTATTAATATCTTGTCCAGAGAAACCAGGTATTATCTCGGCTGTATCTAACCTATTATTAGAAAGCAGAGCAAATGTTGTTCATTTTGACCAACATACGACGGATCCACAAGCTGGTATGTTTTTTATGAGGATCGAATTCGATTTAAACGACTTTGATGCTTCCTATGCAAAACTTGAAGAGGACTTACATGTGCTGGCCCAGGCTTATGCGATGGAATGGAGCTTAAGCGGTAATAATAAAAGAAAGCGAATGGCCATCTTTGTATCCAAAATGGATCACTGTCTTATGGAGCTTATATGGCGTTGGAAATCGAATGAACTTCCAGTGGAAATTCCGATGGTGATCAGTAATCATCCTGATTTAAAAAACATAGTAGAAAGTTATGGCATCCCTTATTATCATATTCCTTTAGCTCATGAAACGAAGCAACAAGCAGAACAAAAAGCACTAGATCTATTGAAAGGTAAAGTAGACTTTATTGCCTTGGCTAGATATATGCAAATTCTTTCCCCTGCATTTGTTTCGGAGTTCCCAAATCAAATTATTAACATTCATCATTCTTTCTTACCGGCGTTTGTCGGTGCAAATCCTTATGCGAGAGCCTATAACCGTGGTGTTAAGTTAATTGGAGCAACTGCTCATTATGTTACGAATGATCTTGATGAAGGACCTATTATTCAGCAAGATGTAAAGCGGGTTAATCATAGACATACAATCGAAGAATTAAAGGTTACCGGGAGTCATGTGGAAAGACAGGTTCTTGCCCAAGCTGTTTCTTGGCATATTGAAGATAGAGTTATTATTCATGGGAATAAAACAATCGTGTTTGATTGAATACAATCTTATGATGCTTTAAAGATAGGAAATAAACTTTACAATATTTTTAGAGATTTTTCTCTACTAATTCTATTAGAGCAGACGACAAAATCCTCGACCTTGGGAGCATTTTGTCATATCTCAAACGGGACATCATTACTTTATATACCTATTCCTATATTAATATCCACATTTCAATCTCTATTATAATTGAAACAATTCCATAAAAGGTTTCCTTCGTTTACTTAAACGAATAACAGCTTGATTCATCTTGTGCATTTTTGATTGAGGCGATTCACTGCCAATTTCGGAGGATTATCAATATAAACAAGCATTGTAAGATCGAAATGTACTTTACCTTTTTCGCCTTTTTTAGCATTGACGCGCTCTACCGCCTTTCTCGTCTTTTAAAGCTTTTGCTGCTTCTGACCCATAATGTAACCGGGACGACCACACCTATCGCAGGGTCGGAAGTTTTGTACGGTTTCAATGACCCTGTAAAGGTGACTTATCACAGCTGGAATATGTGCAGTTGTTGGAGTAACGGTTGGTTTCCTTGGTTCGATCGTGTTCAAGAATTATAAGATCAGGACCGTTTCAGAAATAAGGGTGAATGAAGAACAAAAAGCGGCATAATGAAAGGCCGTTTAAAAAATATTTTGCCAGAAAAGGGGCATATCACGATGAAATACAGATCTGCATTCGATATAATCGGTCCCGTCATGATTGGACCTTCAAGTTCACATACAGCAGGAG
>NZ_JBHZPG010000082.1:0-1247 GCF_042788005.1 Peribacillus sp. YIM B13472 | reverse complement strand
TTTTGGACACTAAAAAGTTAAATCTTAAGCTGTATTCCTAATTCGATCTTCAATGGCCTGTGGTGTTTGATAGCCTAAGCTGCTGTGAATCCTTGTTCGGTTATACCAACCTTCAATAAATTGGAACATCGCTAACTTAGCTGTTTGATAGTCTAAATATTGTACGTGGTTGACTTCTTCCTTTTTTAATAGGGCATGAAAGGATTCAATACAGGCATTATCGTACGGGCAACCTTTCTGACTAAAGGATTGCTTAATATGATGGTTTTGGATATGTTGAGTAAACTCACTGCTTGTATATTGTGAGCCAAGATCCGTATGAAGAACTAAGCCCTCCGAAGGCTTTTGTGAAATCTGTGCGTTATTGAAAGCTTTTATGACCAGTTCTGTCGTCATTGAACGAGAAAATGAATATCCCACTATTTTCCTAGAATGAAGGTCCAATACCGAAGCTAAATAACACCATCCGTCTTTTAACGTGTGGATATACGTAATATCTGCTACCCATTTCTCATTAATGGTCTGAGTAGTGAAGTCTCGTTTTAACAAATTATCCAATTGAATAACCTTTTCTTTAGATGGATAGGGACGGTATTTTTTCTTAGTAATAGAACGAATTCTCGCCTTGCTCATTAAGCGTTGAACACGCTTTAGACTTAGGGAAAACCCTTTGGCTAATAAGCTTTCATGAATCTTTGGAGCCCCATATCGTCCCTTGCTTTCCAGGTAAATGAGATGAATTTCCTTCGTGAGTTCTTGGTTTTCCTGTTCGCGATTTGATACGACTATTTGAAGGGACTGATAATGGCTGCTTCTTGGGATTTCTAGTATTTCACACATCTTCTGTATGGGATATTGTTTCTTGTGTTCCTCAATAAATTCGGTAAGATCGGTCTCGGTTACTTTTTCGCGAATATGGCCATAGCCTTTTTTAAGATTTCAACTTCTTGCTTTAACCGAAGGTTTTCCTTCTGTATGGCGGCTAATTCCTTTGGAGTCATAGACTCTTCCCCTAACCCGATAGGAGTAAATTCTTTAACCCACTTATAAATGGTAACTTCAGATACGCCATATTCGCCGCTTAATTCTTTGACCGAATTACCCGAGTGATAAAGATCTACAATAGTCTTTTTGAATTCATTATTATATTTTTTACCTGTATTCTTACGTTCCAAGACGGACACATCCTCTCAAAAATCATTGTAAGGACTTAACTAAAATGTGTCCATGAAACTATACTAACTCCA
>NZ_JBHZPG010000021.1:0-84547 GCF_042788005.1 Peribacillus sp. YIM B13472 | reverse complement strand
CGTGATTGTCGCAAGAAGAAAACGACAGATGAAATCATCCCTCGGAACAAGAGATTACGAGAGTTCTATGATAAGAAGCGTGAAGAAGGAAAGCCCTTTAAAGTAGCTGTGATAGCATGTGCCAATAAGCTTCTACAATGGATTTATGCACTATTACAAAATAACTCGACTTTCCAAGATCTAACCTAGTTTAAAAGTATAACTAAATAGCACAAAACTTTCCAAATATAGTTCATTGGAAGGTTATTTAGCATGCACAAATTTAGTATAGCATGAAATATTTTAAGTTTTCATTGAAAAATGTTGACTAACTATTAGCTGGTTTAGTTCATCAAGGAAATCAACAACATCCTTTAACAGAGCCTATTTAAAATATGTTCCAGTTGATTTCAGTAAAAAACATGAAGGATAATCTAGTCTTGTTTTCATATCATGGTTCGAGATGTGAGCGTTCCGGACCGACCGCGGAAAGCGAGTTCCTGCAGAGGAAATCAACGACCTAGTCTTAATCATCGTCCGGAACCATCCCGCCCCCCCTTTTGCCGACAAACTGAGTGGAGTAATTCGCACCTCCATCTTTATTTCTCAACCGAGTTTTTCATGCTTTTCTTCTTCATTTTCCTTCTTCACAAGGGACATGCCGCTCGCTTGGTATTTGAGGATCTTTTGAATGACCGTGCCAAGATGCGCTCCGGCTTCAACCGGGGGAATCCCTCCTTTATGGATGTTGGAAATGACCATCCTTTCTGCTTCAATGGTACCCAAACGTGGTTTATAACAAATATAAGCGCTCAATGATTCAGCACTGACTAGACCAGGCCGTTCACCGATCAACAAGACAATGACCTCAGGTCCAAGAATTTCACCGATATCATCCATTACGGCAACCCTACCCTTTTCAATATAAAAAGGTGTACCCGTATGCAAACCTGCCACTGCCAAAGATTGTTTGAAAGATAAATAGACATCCTCCACATTTTCTTCGATCGCCTTGGCACTTAAGCCATCGGAAATGATGATTTGAACCGTTGGGGCCTTTATGCATTTGGCTTCTATCACCCGCTTTGCTTCATCCGAAAGCTTCCTGCCATAATCCGGACGCCGTAAATAGACTTCCTTATCCTCGGCCTTCGTTTTCACCTTGAATAAATCCAACCGTTTCAAAAGGATATCACTGACTTCACCATATACAGCATCGACGGCCGCCGCATGGTCAAAACGGAATTTCAGCCAAGAATCCGTTTTCGGCCGGGTCCCTGACCTGCCCACCCCTATCCGCGCAGGGGTTTTCGCTATCAAGGCATCCAATTGTTCCTTATTATTCATTCCCATATCATCCACTCCTAATGGTTAAATATAGTTGGATCACCGGCACGCTTCGTTAATTTTCCATTCTCCATAATCCCCATCTTCTCCAGCCAGGCTTCATATAACGGGGCAGGCCGCTTATCCATCGTTTGCCTCAAAGTCGCAATATCGTGGTAACTCAAAGACTGGTAGTTTAACATGCAGTCATCCCCCATCGGAGTTGCGATGATGAAATTCACGCCAGCCGCCGTTAAAAGCACACCCAAGTCCTCGATATCATTTTGATCCGCCTTCATATGATTCGTATAGCAAATATCCACACCCATCGGCAGTCCATGCATTTTTCCCATGAAATGATCTTCTAACCCGGCGCGGATGACCTGCTTGCTGTTATATAGATATTCAGGTCCGATGAATCCGACGACCGTATTGACAATGTACGGATCAAAATAGCGGGCAAATCCATAGTTCCTGGCTTCAAGCGTCACCTGATCGATTCCGAAATGCGCTTCAGCCGATAACTCGGAGCCTTGCCCCGTTTCAAAATAAAGATGCTGCGGGCCAGTGCCGGTCCCATAGGCTTTCGCGACCTCATTTGCTTCTTCGAGCAATTGTACGTTAATTCCAAAAGAGCGATTGGCCGTTTCCGTTCCGGCGATGCTTTGAAAAATCATATCAGCAGGCGCACCCTGCTGTACGGCCTTAATTTGCGTAGTCACATGCGCAAGCACACAATTTTGGGTCGGGATGTTCCACTTCCGGATGACATCCTGTGTCGCATGAAGCAGCCGCTTTACGCTTTCGACCGAATCATCGACAGGGTTGATTCCAATGAGTGCATCCCCGACTCCATAGGAGAGGCCTTCTTTTAAAGAAGCCAGCATGCCATCCACATTGTCGGTCGGGTGGTTAGGCTGAAGGCGCGAAGCAAGCGTTCCTTTGTATCCGATCGTGCTATTATTCTTGGTGAGCACTTCAATTTTATTGGCTGCATGGATAAGGTCGAGGTTCGACATTAACTTGGCTGCCGCAGCAATCATTTCACTATTCAATCCTCTGCTTAATCGCTTTAAATCCTCTCCAGTCGTTTCGTCACTCAAAATATATTCACGCAGCTCGGCAACGCTCCAGTTCTTCACGGATTGATAGATGGTTCCATTGATGAGACCATCAATGATTCGCGACACCTCATCCTCTTCCGGGGAGAGCAGGGGATAGTTCCTGATGTCCGCCAAAGTCAATTCGCTAAGCACCGCTTTCGCCGCAATCCGTTCTTGGACCGAATCTGCTGCAATTCCCGCAAGCCTATCTCCTGATTTCTCTTCATTCGCTTTGGCCAAGACTTCTTTCAACGATTTGAATTGATGGATTTCCCCAAAGTATTGAGTGGATAATTTCATCGTATAATCCTCCTTTTCCTAACTGTGAAAGGTTAGCGTTTTTACTACAACCGGAACGACCCCAGTCCGCAGCAGCCTTCCTATATCTAAATAATCACCATGTTCCACTTCTGTCTGATCAATGCAAATGACCGGCAGATCCGGTTGTTTCGCTAGAACGGTTTGACCAAGTGCCTTCCCATAATCACTATCCATGACAATGATCAGAGGCTGCTGCCGATTCGGTTTTTGCATCAAAGCCTCGGTAAAAGCGACTGCGAGCTGGTGAATGTCCCGAAATGATTGATAAGGTAAATTCGTTAAATAAAAGGCAAAATTCAGGCCCTCCTGCAAGGGGTCGTATATCGTGATCGCATCCTGAACAGCTTTTGCCATTCTCGCGGCTACATCATCAATCACGTCATGAAAATCGACCCGATAGACCGGGATATTGCGAACGGGCAGATGAGAATCATTCACCTCGATGGTCGCACCGCTTATTTCAGTCGTATGTGCGCCTGCTCCAAGGACAGTCGCCCGAACCGTTTCAACGGGCTGTTCCCACTCCCATGCAGCCAATTCTTCATTTTCCTTAATAGAGGCGGCAAGCATCATGCCGATATCCCGGAAGCTTTTGTCCTCCCGTTCTTGATGATAGATGCAATCACTGACACCTCCCGAGAACATCAACACATCGATTCGTCCTGTCCATGATGGCTCCTTCCCCACTAAAAGAAGTTCATCTTCTTTTGTGAATGAACCAGCCAAAAACCTCGAAAGCACCTTCGCCATTTCATTTGTGATGATTGCCCCATCACCATTCAAAGGAGTGTGCCCCTTTGATTTCAGCCATTTCCCTATTGAAGGAGCAACCTTCACCTTCGCTCCCTCCCACTCCACCAAACGGCCTCCTATATGCAGTGTGCAAGTTCCGCAAAGCATGCCGGAACGGTATACGGCAATATTCGCGGTTCCCCCGCCAATATCTATGTTCGCTACAGTCTTTCTTGTCTTTATGGAATGTTGATGGGCACCGGATCCCTTGGCGGCAATGATTCCTTCCAAGTCCGGACCGGCTGCCGCTACAAGGAATTCCCCCGCCGCTTTAGATAACCGGTAAACCATTTCTTCTGCATTTTGTTTCGTTGCCGTTTCCCCCGTAATGATGACAGCCCCTGTTTGTATGTTTTCGATCGTGATCCCTGCTTGATGGTATTCACTTTCCACCATTCTTTGAACAGCAGGTATATCAATTACCGTATCGGATAAAAGCGGGGTCCTGAAAATGGGACTTCGATACAGAATTTTCTTATCGGTAATTTCAATTTTTGGCACCTGTCCGCCACCCGCCACATTCCTAAGCGAAAGCTCGCTGATAACAAGTTTCGTCGTACTGGTGCCAATATCAATTCCTGCACTGATGATTCGTTCCACCTGTTCATTCATTAAAATCACACCCCAGTTTTACACCACTTGGATTTCATTGCTTTTTTCTTCTGCGTTTTTCGTTTTATATTCATTTACACCGATAACCCCTGCTTCACGATCCTTTTCCTCCAATTCCAAAGCTTTCGGAACGGACAGCCAGTAAGCAAGACCGATTCCAATCGCTCCGGCAGATAGCTTACCGACAATGATCGGCAATATCAAGGAGGGTTGAAAGTTGGCTGTGAATGATAAATGATCCCCTAATAGGAAGGCCGCACACACAGCGAAGGAAATGTTTATGACCTTGTCCTTCGGCGGCATATCTTTAACAAGTTTGAACATCGCTAATATATTGGCTACCGTGGCTAATATCCCTGCACTCCCCGCTTTGCTCAGCCCGATTTTGCCGCCCATCGCTTCAAGCGGCTTGCCTGCGTATTTTTGAATCAGGTAAATCATAGGAAAAGCACCTGCGAGCATTATCCCGATATACCCCGCCGTTTCCAGGGCACGGAACTGGTCTGCCTTATCGGCCATGATCGGATGGAACCCCCAAGCACCAAATACATTGGAAAACAGTCCGGTGAAAATTTCCACGATCGAAAACACGAGTACAAGTTTGATCGCGGCATCCAATATTTTTCCAAACCACATGAAACCTTTGATCATCAAATCCGGCAGGAAATAAAGACCTAACGCGAGCAAGACCACAAAAATAAGAAGAGGGGAAAGATTCAGGGCAATTTCCAAATAGCTCAACGCGAATTCATATGTAGAATCCGCATTCGTGGAAATCACTTCACGGATTTTCGAATTCGTTGCCACCACCAGCACGCTTGAGATAAAAGCGCCAATCGGAATCGTCAGGATTCCTGACATGACACCAAGTGCCATGTATTTATGATCACGCTTCTCCAGCATCGCAAGCCCCATTGGAATCGAGAATACAATCGTTGCCCCGGACATAAATCCGACAATCATCGCCATGATCCAGCCTTCATAGGATTCCTGCAGCTCGGCCGCCAATTGGTAACCCCCCATATCCGTTGCCAAAATCGTTGTTGCGGCGAGGGCGGGATCTGCACCGATCGCAGCGAAAATCGGGCCGCATACTGTATCGATGAACCATGATAAATAAGGGATCGATGCCATGATTCCAGCTGCCGGGATAAATATATGGCCAACGGTATGCAAACCTTCCATGAACTGTTTGCCCAAGCCTTGCTCACTGTCTTTAATCGATGCAATAGCACCGACAACGGCACACACCATAATGATATAAATAACGAACTTACCTACCATCTCCATACATATTCCCCCTGAATTCCGATTTATTTTGGCCTATCGACTTTAAAAAAAGGGTATAAAAAAAGACGCCTTTTATAGCCCAAACTTAGGTTGCTCGGCAGAAATGCCTGCCTATAACCAATTTGGTCCATCAAAGCGCCATTGCTTCATCTATTTACTTGTTTTTGATCATTTGCAATGATTCGACGTGCCACCGTCTCCATGGAAAGCTGCTTATCCATACTTAGCCTTCTCAGCTTATTGTAAGCGATTTCTTCCGTTACATTCTTCCTTTTCATGATAATTCCTTTTGCCTTTTCAATGACTTTACGATTTGTGAGCGTTTCATCCAATTGAGCATTTCGTTCCTGATGCTTCTTTGTATTAGCTGCTTGCTGCAAAGCTATTTCAACCGCCGGAATCAAATTCGCCTCCGTAATTGGCTTTACAAGATATCCGACGATATTCGCGCGCTTCGCCTCGTCGATATATTCACGCTGGCTGAATGCAGTTAAAAGAAGGACCGGAATCTGAAAAGTATTGGATATCACATCGCTAGCCTTAAGCCCATTCATTTTTGGCATTTTGATATCCATCAAAACGAGATCCGGCTGTAGTGCATGTGCCAATTCAATCGCCTTCTCGCCGTTACGGGCATGTCCTACCACATCGAAGCCTGCATCCTTGAGCATGATCGTTATATCAAGCAGAACAATCGATTCATCCTCCACGACCAAAATCCTCTTGACCACTTCTCCCACCTACCTCTTGTATGGAAATCTTACAGAAGCCAGTGTACCTTCTTTAATCCGATGAATCGAAAACTCCCCATCCAAATCATTTTCCACAGTCATGCGGATGATATCCAGCCCTAAAGTTGGTTTTACTGCCGGTGAATATCCGATGCCATCATCTTTTACTTGAATTTCCAATTCAGGACCATCCTTTTGAAAGCATACGGTAATCTTCCCTTCCGTCCCTTCCTTGAAAGCATGCTTCACACAATTATGAATGAGCTCATTCACAACCAGGGCGACAGAAATGCCAATGCCGGAATCAATGGAATGAAGCTCATCACCACTATATTCAATGCTCAGGCTTTGACGGGCATGACCCTCCGTATGAACAATCATCTCGCCAATTTTCCTAATAAGCTCCAGCAGGTCCACATGATCGACCTGACTGCTTGCCAAAATGATTTCATAAACCGACGATATGCTTAACACCCGGTTCAAACTGACCAGTAAATGGGGCTTGCTTTCTTCAGGGGCTCCTATCCTCATTTGCAGCCGAAGCAAACTGGCGACTGTCTGCAAATTATTCTTCACCCTATGATGAATTTCACGAATGGCCACTGACTTGCTAATCAGCTCTCTCTCTTTATCCCGCAGTTCTGTCAGGTCCCGGATGATGATGAACGTTTCATCGGAATTCTTGTTGCCCAAATGGAATTTCTTTATTTGGAAAATCTTTTTACCAATGTTCATTTCCTTCATTAAAATGTCCTCTTTTGAAGCAAGAACATCGGCAAAGCCAGGAAAATAATCGAAAATGGATTCTCCTAAAACACAGTCCGTCAAACATATATCCGATACTAGATTAATGGCAGCAGGATTCGTATAGACAAGTCGGTTTTGGTTATTAATCAGGAAAATGGACTCCTCGATAAATTCAGGAACTAAGGAATTTTGTTGATCTTGCCTATCAAACTGTTTTGAAGTTTCAGGTTCTTCATGAATCACCTTTTCCATGATCAAAACGGCGATGACCCGATTGCATTCCCCCTTGATTGGAACGACACTTTGCTGGACCATTGCTCCTTCTTGAGTCAATGCCCGATTCACGAACATGTCCTTTCCGGTCCGCAATACATAAAATACTGCCGGTTCAAAAGCCTCATAGGCAAATTTCCCGACAACCGGATGATCATAAACCGATTTCACTGAATGTCCGCATGCCTCTGCGACGACAATGGCATGCTTCCCTTCAAGCACAGGACAATCGATAAACACATTCGCTTTATTCAAATTGGCTATCAACGATAAATTCGTTGATAGGTTTTCAAGAATCTGAATATCCTTGTCCAGTAAATGAGTATGCACCTCACATAATTCTCGGACAGTCATTGTCCGTTCCATAGGCAAAACCCCAATAAACGTTTATTCATGGATATTATTATTGATTATTATAGATACCGCCCCTTTTTTTGTCAATATTCAAAATATTCTAATGTGATGTATTCTAACATTAGATGGCGATATTTAAAGGGATATTTTCCAAGCGTAAAAGGACGGAATTCCCCAGAATTCGGAGCAATTTCGTCTTTTTATTGTTTGTCCATTTCAGATAGTGAACATTCTAGTGGATACTTAGCAGCATATTTGTGAAGTATTTTTATATTTGTTAAGGTTGAGTTATAATTTGCTCAACTTTATTATGAGTTATAGCATTACTTGGAGTAAATTGGGCAGTTAATTGATAGTCACCTTTGGAAAGCAACTTTGAATTAATTCTTATCGTATACTCCCATGTGTCTCCTTTACTAAATTCCTTGCAGTGTTCTTCAGTTGGTTCAGGTTCAACAGTAATGACAGTACCCTCTTTAATTGGACTGTCAGTTAAAGTGTGGATTTCTACGTCTATTTCATTACCTGTAGCAAATCGCAGATTGACATTTTCATTTGTATGATTGGTAATTTTATAATTAAAACTCTCATAGTCGTCTGTTGTCGATTGATGTTCAAGTGATTGTTGGACGTTAAGTTCAATTGCATTGGTCTTTTTATCCATTTGAGCTATGCAGTAGTAATATCCATAAACTATTAATGAAATTGACACAATACCAATAATTAACTTTCGCACATTCCCCCCTGCCCCTTCAACCATAAGTTATTGTCGATATCTGCTTCAATTACCCACTCAATTCCTTTAATAATATCACTGTATCGCCTGAATCCCATAGATAGCAGGTCTACTTCATTTTTTTGGATTCGCTTTAATTGAGTACAGTTTTTTTTATAACTCAATTAAATCATCTGAATCGAATCTTGACGTTTCATTTTTGAAATTCAAATTTTCAAATTCAAGACACATACCTGGCGTATTCGCAAAGTTATGTTCATGTTAGAAAGGTTTTTTTATAAAGGGATCCGTTGTTGCTTTAATTTCCGGGTTACACTTAACAGAAATTTTCGAAGAATATTAATGAAGGTCTTCAAGGAGTTTCAGTTGGTGCAATGCTAGTGGGCCGTGCAAGAGCTGTTGTTGGAAAATGGTCGTGTAATGGATACATCATTCATAACTTCGTCCAGAGGCTTCCTCTTTTTGCATTTAGTGCCCATGCTTTTTATGATATTTAGTCTTTTATCCCCGTTAATGTAGTCAAATCCCATGCATTACTCATGAATTTCACCTCTTCTGGTTATAGTAAAGAAGAAAATATCAGAGGAGGTACATTCCATGAAAAGTTCAAAGGAATTTGTTGAAAGCATTCAAGAGCAGCAGAAAAAGGAAGAAGGCAATTTCCGCCGTCAAGGCAATGGGAATCCCGCTCAGAAATTACCGAATAAAAAACACTAATGAGGCCCATCTTCAAAAGGTCCCAGCCTTAACATAGGGCTGGGACTCTTTTCACTCCGTTGTACTTTTTTTCTTCTTCATCTCTTCGATTTCTTTTGAGAATGTGTCTTCTATCTCTTTTTTATTTCCATATAAAAAGAGGTTATCACCTAATTTGATTTTATACTCATATAACTCTTTCCTGATTTTCACTTCTCCGCTTTCAATAAATAAAATATTGATGTCGGCTCCATGTGATATGACGTCACAGGCTTTGACATCTATGAATTCGGAGTCCTCATAAATATCGATTTCCATGACCACGTCTTCATCTTCTAAAAATAGGACCTCCTCTATCGGGTGTTCCCATAATTCATAATGATTGTACATTTCACTTTTCATCTTATTCGATATTCTATTATGCAGGAATGGAGATTTCACTAATACGACTAAGACCACCAGTATTCCTATAATGATGCTTAACTCCGTCAAACGCAGATCATCCGTAAGCAATGTACTGATCGATGAAATGATGACAGCAAGTGAGAAAGCACCAAATAAAATTAAAAACATGCTTATTTTCCTTCGAACGGGATGATCAATGATGGATTTTGACTCGTCAGTTGTAAAACCAGTACCCGTCAGCATGGAGATAACCTGAAATCTAGCCACTGTGCTTTTTAATCCAGTCAATTTCAGCAAGGTAACCGATATTTCAATAACAAGAACAATGATTATAAAATAAAGTAACATAAAAAGTAAATTCATCAAAACGATCACTTCCTCATTTATGGTTTACCCTAATCCCGCCAAAAGAATCGCATTGTTTTTTCAAGTTTCCATCAATATATTCATTTACTGCAAATAACTGTCATAATAAACAAAAAAACGCAGTAAGGTCCATTGAATCCTACTGCGTTTTTTACTTATATTCTAATCAAATGCATTTTCCCGATTAAATGACGAGTGCAAGAACTTGGTTTCTCATATGGTCTTGAGCAACAGTTTTTTTAACAGCGGTGTAAATTGCTCTGGCAATTCCGCTACACTCGGAATCATTAGGCGTTCTTTGCCATAGATGTTTTTCATCGTCAATTCTTCACTTTCCTCGATGCCTCCATCCGCTAAAAACAGGCCGATGACTTCTATGCCTTTTTTCCTGGCATCCGAAACAGCAAGATGTGTATCAACAATCCCATTTTGATCATAATCGCTTGCTGCCGGCTCACCATCGGAAAACACGAGCAAGAACCGGTTTTTTTCCCGCCTTTTTTCCAATTCCATTGCAGCTACCCTGATACTGTATCCGTCCCTGTTGTCTTCCTCTGGTTCAAGCTGCATGATTTTAGCTCCTGAGTTTAGATAAAGAGAATCGGAATGGGACTGGATCACATGGAAGTAGTTCGGCTGATATCCTTCTCTCACTTCATTTGCATCTTCCCAAAATCCAACGATCGAGTGGGGAATCCTTAATTTTTTCAGTACTTCATGAAACAGGACGACCCCTCGCTTTGTTTCATCCATTTTGTTATGCATGGAAGCGGAGCAATCGATCAGCAATGTGAATACGGCATCCATTTCATTTGAATCCTGGTTCTTTTTATAAAAGACCCGAGGATTTTCTTCAAATACAAGCGGCAGTAATTTCTTCGATAAGCGGCCAAAAACCAAATCTTTTCTTGGTGCGTTCTTTTTATTTTCCAGTGTCTTTTCAATTGTACTGGAGAGTTTTCTCTTGAACGGTTCGATATCCGCAACAAATTCACGGTAGCGTTTCTCTTCCGTAAGTGTTGGTATTTTTGCTTCCTTGATTACCTGAACGACGTCTTTGTTTTCTTCACCAAATGGATGTTCACCACTTTTGCCCATATTCGTTTGTTTCTTCTCCAGCGTTTCCTGCTGATTGTATTCCTTTTGTTGACTTTCCCCTGATGAACCCTGGATGGAAGCCAGTGCTTGGTCGGCATCTTCCGCTTCCCGTGCACCTCCGCCCATCAGACTTGTTTTCGTTCCCTGCTCCAATTCAAATTGAAGAAAAGTCGAATTACTCTCGCCATTCTTATTCTCCCGGTGCCAGGTCGAGAATTTTTCATCAATGAACTCACTTTTTTCTTCGTCTGCATCTTCTGTATCATCGTTCAACAGTTCATCATTTCTAGTCAGTTCATCAAATAAGGTATTTGCCTTATACTTTTCCACATTTGCAATGGGAAAGATGAAATATTCATTCATCGTATCCTCGTATCCATCGTTCACACGGAAAACGATTTGCTCGCAGATCCTCGTGATATCACTGGTTTTAGTGGCTTCAAAGACAGAATGGATGAACGGTTTGAGTTTCTCCAGTTCTTCCAGCTGCGGTACATTGGCTCTTGGGAAAATCGGATCCGGCCTGTCAGATTGAAGCAGTAAATATATGAGGCAGTACAATTCATCAAGTGCAAAACTTCTTGTGACATTCGTCGTCAATTGGCTTTCGAAATATTGTTTAAGGTAAGCCCCCCTTACCGAAAACCATTTTTTCGTGCCTGGCCTTTGTTTCTTCACCAGTTCTTCCAATCGCAAGTCTTCCAGTAAAGCGAATAATTGGGCTGCAAACTTCGGAAGCGAACTTTCCCCGATGATGTCCTGATACTCCTTCATGCTCTGGATTGTTGAATGATGCAGCGTACCTATCGTCCTAAGGAGCACGTCCGTTTTCAGTCCCGCTTCCTTCACTTCCTTATTGCCATTTTCCCAAAAATGGCTCGCTGTGACCTTATTCTCGATCAGATCAATGAAGGAGCCATAATTGTATTCGAATTCCAGCTCAGGAATGCCGGATAAAACAGTCGAGAGATCCTGCAGCTGTAAAAAAAGAGCCGTATCTATTATTGAATCATTGAAACGGATATACTTCATGAGGCATTCTCCTAGTTAGAATAATGTGTCAGCCAAGTTCTTCACAAACTCACGCTCCCGTTCCTCGTCCAACTTATCCACTATGGAACGAAGAATCGCCCGTTTCGGCGGGATCAACACACTCAGATCGCAAGCATCAAGCAAAGCCCTGATCGATGCCGCATCTTCAGCCACCTTCCCTTGATTCACGGCATTTATCAAATCACTCGACAGTTTAACGAACAATTCAATGCTTCTTGGATCGTTCAACTTTGTATTGGTTTCTATCAATTGCTTTAACTGCTCCCCTTCGATATAAGGAACTTCAATTACGACAAACCTATTTTTTAGCGCTTCATTCAGCGGCACTGTACCGACATACCCTTCGTTGATTGCAGCAATCACATTAAAGCCATCTTTTGCCGTTATGACTTCATTCGTGAACGGATTCGTTATCGTCCTTCTGTAATCAAGCACACCATTGATAAGCGGCAGAGTTTCCGGTTTTGCCATGTTGATTTCATCTATATATAGGAAGTGACCGTGATTCATCGAATTGGTCACTGGTCCAGGTACGAATTCTATCACTTGTTTTTCCTCTTTGTAAGCCAACGTCTTGAAGCCCAATAAGCTTTCGGCATCCAAGTCGACTGAGCAGTTGACACTGAACATCGGCTGGTTGAATAAATTCGATAGTGTCTCGGCAAACTTTGTCTTTCCAGCCCCTGTCGGACCCTTCAAAAGGATATTCTTCCCCATGCTTAAGGCCGTGATGGCATCCACCATCAACTCCATCTCGGGAGGCAGATATCCGCCGCTCCTGATCAATTCCTCGAATTGAACAGGATTTTTTTTGCTTGCTTGTAATATATTTGCGATTTCTATTGGTAATCGATTGATCATTGTGTTCCTACACCCCTTTCTGAACATTTTAAGGCTCTTTCCCATTAAAAACAAACACTAAGAAAAGGAGCTGTCATCAAGACAGCTCCCAGACTGTGACAAACTCAAAGAAAAGCATGTTTGCCTGTAGTTTTTTTATTTAAAAGACGTTCTAGTTGATTTCGGAAAACCGCTCCCTTTCCGCCGATTGTCTGCCAAGCCTCATCAAAGCAAGCGCCTATGAGGCCTTGGCTAGCCAGTTATTCGGCAGGAGTGTCGCAAATTTCTTCAATCTAGTGAGGGTTCCATCCATATAAAAAGGTAAAAAACATGAAGGATAACCAAGTCTTCTTTTAAAATCATGGTTTGGGATTAGACCATTCGAACCCTCCAGACTATAGACAAATATGAAGAAAAGCGAGTTTGCCTTTAGTTTTTTCTAAAGGCTCTGTTAAATGATGTTGTTGATTTCTTGATGAACTAACGGGTGTCTTAGCTGAAGATCGGAGCTGTTTTTAAGGCAGCTCTTTTCTTGTGGAACTAAAAGGGGCAGGTTAGTTTAAACTTAAGGAAAAAGAAGATAGGTTGAGGTAAGAAAAATGTATGAATTTAAAGATGAGTCCCAGAGAAAAGAAAAAAAATTTAAGATATACATTTTTTTATTTACTATGTCTGTTTTAATAAATACATTCATTGATTTTTTCGACTTGGGAATTGAAAAAGTTTCTGAATTTCGTGTAGTTCTTAGCCTGTTTTTTTATGGTGTTATCCTTTATTTTGGATTGCGTAGGAAGTTTTGGGCTGAGGTTATGATTAAATTTTTCGTCTGGCTAAATATCATTTTATTGTTGATCATTATAACTGTTAAGGTTTTAGGATTATAGGTTCAATATAATGCTTATTGTTCTTCAACTAACGGGTGCGTTAGCTGAAGATCTGAGCTGTCTTTAAGGCAGCTCTTTCTTTATGCAACTATCGGGGCAGGTTAGTTGAATAAGGTAATATTTAGATTAAGATAGATGTAAGTAGAAAAGTTAATAACAAGTGGTGATTTTTTGGAGAAAAATATTGGGGATGTAGATTTTTTTAAACAAGTAGTAAAAAGACTTTGCAAAAAAAAATATTTCCCCTCAAAAACCTAAATTTGAAATCATCGAGAACGTAATGGTTATTAGCATTAAGAACCATTTAAAAGATGGAGTAGACTTAGAATGTTTTAATATTTTAAACCTTATTTACCGAACAATTGGACCTTTAGAAGAGAGCTGAACAAACAATAAATAGAATTATTGAAGCTTATGCAGAGTGTCAAGGCATTTTATTTTGATTATAGCAATGAAATGAATACCATTTGGCGATGTATTATTTTACTAAGTTTTTAATGTTTTTACTTATATATGCAAAGTTAGAGTACACTAATAAAGTAATAAGGTTTACTTCAGTAAAATAAGGTATATTATATTTGTTGAATAGATTCTCTTTAAAGACAAGAAAAGTAGGTGAACAAAGTGGGAAAATATCAATTGGATTACAAAGGTCAGGTAGCTGTGACAAAGTTTCATGAAAAACAGACGCCTGCCAAATTTGATAAAAAGAAGCAACTTGAAAAAATACGTGCGGAGTATTTGAAAAAGAAGCAAAAACAAACAGATAAATAACATGAATGAAAACATAGGAAGACTAAAATCTCCCTATGTTTTTCTTATTCGAAGTTCTTTTTCAATTGATGATAGAGTTTATTATTCCCATAAATTTCAGATTCGGTGACAAAAAACTCGTCATCAGAGGATCAATACTTGGGCGTCCTATCTCTGAATACATATCTTTCACCAAGTCATAAATGAAAGTGAAGTCAATGGCAGCCTCCATTTTACGAACCAAATGGTTCGGTGGCACCAGTTGATCTAAAGTAATCATTTCAAGTTGATCTCGCTGAATAGAATCATGTTTAGAAAGCATCCTCATCACCTCAAGTTTTAATACTTCTATTTTAAAACAAAAATGACTCCAGGCAAAAGTGTTCTATCTAAAAGGTAAGACAAAGTTGATTGGAGCGGGTGTACGAGACTCCTGCGGGAAAAGCGCGTCTAGGGGAGACCCCGCGGGCGGCCGAGGAGGCTCCCCGACCGCCCGCGGAAAGCGAGTGCCTGGAGTGAAAATCAACGTTCAAATCTTACAAACCCTCAAAAAAAGTTCCAGCTTGATTTCAGAAAATCCGCTCCTTTTACTACGATTGTCTGCAGTCCTCCTCGTCGCAAGCTCCTTTGGTATCTCGGCTAGCCAGTTATTCAGCAGGAGTGTCGCAAATTTCTTCATTCCAGTGATGATTATAGTAAAAAACATTAAGGATAATCTAGTCTTGTTTTAAAATCATGGTTCGGGATGAGACTATTCCGAATCCCCTTTTGTCGACAAACTGAAGAGCTGTCATCAAGACAGCTCCTTTCATGATTCGAAGTTCATTCTCATATAGTAAATGATGACCCTTAATAGGCTTCCTTAGGGTCCCCTTTCATCAGGTATATCATATAGCCCAATACACCGCCGATGATGGCAGGAATCACCCATCCCACCCCTACACTGTATAGTGGAAGGTATTGAGTGAAAAGGTCCGAAACAGTTTCCATTTTAATGCCTGATGCCACTATTCCATCCATTATGCTGATGATGGCCGTTAATAATAAGCTTCCTAAATATACCTCCGATTTCCCTTTAAAAAAGGAATGGAAGAATGTTAGAACAATCAAAACGATCGCCACGGGATAAAGAGCCGTTAACACAGGCACTGTAATGGAAATGAGCTTGGTCAAACCTACATTGGCAACAGCCGCACTAAAAACAGAAAAGATGACAACATATGATTTATACGATACAGCAGGCAGTATTTTATTGAAATACGTAGCACAAGCCGTTATCAAACCGATGCTTGTCGTTAGACATGCAGCGATCACAATCAACCCCAACAACACAGCACCAGCCGATCCGAAAAAATGATTCGAGGCTTGAGCCAAAACGTCTCCTCCATTACCCAGCTGACCGAGCTTTTCCACACTTGTTGCCCCGACATAAGTTATAGACGCATAAACGATCACCAACAAAGTGGCAGCTATTAAGCCAGCTTTCATACAAAATCCTAACACTTCTTTTCTTGATGTTATCCCTTTATCTTTGATCGCGTTAATGATTATGATCCCAAATGCAAACCCTGCCAGCGTATCCATAGTCAAATATCCTTCTTTAAATCCCTTGAAGAAAGAATTATCTGAATAATCTGCCGATGGCGACTGAATTTCACCCATTGGGTTAATGATTGCGACCACAATGAGAATCCCGATGAAAATCAATAATAATGGTGTTAATATTTTTCCGACGATATCCAGCATTTTTGATGGATTAATGGATAATAAACAGGCAATTCCAAAGTAGATGATCGTGAATACCAGCAATGGTAAAAAGCCGACATCATTAGAAAGGAAAGGTTTAATTCCTATTTCATAGGATACACTTCCCGTTCTGGGAAGCGCGAAAAGCGGTCCCAACGATAAATAAAGAACGACTGTGAAAATGATGCCGAATAACGGGTGTGCCCTGCTTGCAAGCGATTGAACATCAGTTTTTCCCGAAAAACCAAATGCCAATATTGTAATGAATGGCAAACCCACCCCAGTAATGATGAATCCTAAACTGGCCGACCATAAATTAGTCCCGGCAGATTGCCCGAGCATGGCAGGGAAAATTAAGTTTCCTGCACCAAAAAATAAAGCAAAAAGCATTAGCCCTGTTACAATGATAAAAGAAAGTGGTGCTTTCTGTGACATATAGAGCCCTCCATTGTTTTGATTATCTTAACGAAGAAAAGAGTTGTCCATCAATTTCCGATAAAAGAAGTGACATGAACTACGAACGTATTCTACCTATCTGTTAAAATGTACCTTCATGAAACTATCAATCATCCATAACTCTCCTTACTATAAAATCCGGCGGAACGTTTGTCAAAGCTATTTCATTCATTATTCGGAAAAATCTTTCTTTTCTTACTTCTTTTTGAGAAAACGAGCGAGGCATTTAGATTCAACAGAAAAGTTGAGTAAAAAGTACTGCAATTTATTTTGCAGAAAAAATATTTTAATATTCAGATATTTATTAAAACTATCTAAAAAACAAGAAAATTGGAGGAGTTAACATGAATACTGAAAAAGAAAAAATGGTAAGCGGGGAACCTTACATGGCCGCTGATCCGGAATTAATAAGAGATAGGGAAAATGCCAGAAAGTTGACCCGGTTATACAATCAGACAACGGAAAGCGAAGGGGACGAACGAACTGCCCTGCTTAAACAGCTTTTAGGTTCCACTGGGCTAAATGTATATATTGAACCCACTTTCCGTTGTGACTATGGATACAACATTTCTGTCGGGGAAAACTTTTATGCTAATTTCGATTGTGTCATTTTGGATGTTTGTGAAGTGAAAATTGGCAGGGACTGCATGTTGGCTCCCGGAGTGCATATCTATACAGCCACACATCCGCTGGATCCCTTTGAACGCAGTTCTGGAGTGGAATACGGAAAACCGGTTACGATTGGGGATCATGTATGGATTGGCGGAGGGGCCATCATCAATCCTGGCGTAACAATAGGGAATCATTCCGTTGTCGCTTCAGGGGCGGTCGTAACAAAGGATGTTCCTGAAGGCGTTGTTGTCGGCGGAAACCCAGCGAAGGTCATCAAACATATTGAAGGAATTAAATAAGGCAGGGCTCACTCCCCCTGAGTGGCCCTGCCTCCTTTTTTTCGTTAAATTTCCCTTAATGCTTCCGCGATTGCAGTATCACCAGAGTTTAAATCAAATGAACGCTTGTAGGTATTTTCTTCTGTTAAAGAAGCAAAAATCGTTCGAGCCACATCTTCACGGGCAATCGAACCTCTTTCCAATTCTTCGGCCGCGGCCACTTTACCCGTCCCCGGTTCATTCACCAGACCGCCTGGCCTAATGATAGTATAATTTAAATCGCTTTGTAACAATGCCCTATCCGCATAGTGCTTGGCCACATAATACGGTTTGATGGCTTCATTCCAGTTTTCGCGATTATTGGCCTGAAATGCACTCACCATGATGAATCTGTTGATTCCCAAGTTTTCTGCCGCTTCGATCGTTTTAACAGCACCATCCAGATCAATCAACAGCGTTTGATCAGCACCAGTGCTTCCTCCGGATCCTGCTGTAAACACGATGGCATCGCAGCCTTTTGCCGCATTCGCAATCTCATCCACCGATCCAGTTAAACTGACGACGACAGATTCAATTCCATTTTTCTCTAAATGCCTACTTTGTTCTTCTTTACGAACCATTGCCCGTACACTATATTCCGGGCTATCTTTTAATAAATCTACAAGATATTTACCGATCTGCCCATTTGCCCCAACTACGAATACTTTCATATAGGTCAGCTCCCATAATGGTTAGTTTGGTTTCCAATCAAATTATTTCATGGACTCAGAACATTATCAAACAATCAGCCCGCCGATTCATCTTTAACATTGGAAAAAGTTTGGCAACCACCCTTAAATATTTTATAATAAGAACAATACGTGTTCTTCAGGGACACAACGGGGAGGTGTAAAGATGGCAATAAGAATGTTAATGCCACCTTCTGCAGCATCTCATGCAAAGCCTAGTATTGGAGGCGATACTTTGCATGGGGTTGAATTAAGCTAAACTTAATCGCCCGCCTTATCATTTCTAATATTCGGCTTTGCACCTTATTTCATTCTTAAAAAAGAATAAGGGGCTGGCAGAAATGAAATATGTAAAAGCGACGGCCGTTTTGCCTGAAAAGCTGATCGTTGAAATTCAAAAGTATGTGCAAGGTGAGACCATATATATCCCTAAACCTGAAAAGGCCCATCACAAATGGGGAACCCGTTCGGGATCAAGGGAATTGATCGATGACCGAAATGCCTCTATAAAATATGCATTCAAAGCCGGTCATACCATCCATCAATTAGCCGAGGAACATTTTCTCTCCGCGGAAACCATCAAGAAAATCGTTTATTCCAAATAGGATTGCATGGGTAGCACTGATAATGATATCAGTGCTATTCGTATGCCGAGTATGTTTCTTAGTCGTTTTCCCCCTTTTAAAGCTGATGCGATTTATGTAAAGTTAAGAAAAACGGTATCATGTGACAAGTAACGAGCAACAGAAACAGGAGTGAAGAAAATGGAACCTTTTATCAGGAGCGAGCAGTATAACTTCATAAAATCCCAAACACAGATTCTCATAAATGGACACGCGACGGCCAACGATAAGGATGTGATCAACACCCTGAAAACAGTCGCCAAAGAACGAGTATTAAGCTTATTCAGTGACTTGAGCGAAGAGCAAAAACAACTGCTGGATCCAGTGGATACCATTAAAGATCCCGCACAAGCCGAAGTCTTTCTCTTACAGATAAAGCCATTTGTGATCCCATTTAAAGAAGTAACCGAAAAAACGATAAAAAAATTATTTCCTAAAGCAAAGAAATTAAAAGCCCCTTTGTTGGAAAACATTGATTTGAGAGAGATTTCATACTTGGGATGGGATGATGTCGGATCCGGAAAGAAATTCATCATTGCACCCCATCATACTAAACTCACTGGATTGCACGGAACCATTAAACCTGCCAACAAAAAAGGGATCTGTGCCATATGCAGCCGCTTTGAAGAAGTAGGGATGTTCATGTCTGAAACAAAAGGAACCGTCCAAGGGACATTCATTAAAAAAGGGAATTATATTTGTCTGGACAGTATGAAATGCAACCAGAACGTAACCACTTTGGATAAAATGACCGACCTAATCGAGCGGCTGAAATAATAAGGAAAAGCACCGAAGCCGTCAGTTAAAAAAGTTCTCATTTTGTCCTGCTTATGGAATTCAAGTATAATTGAAGCGATACATGAAAGAAGGAATGATATATTGAAAAGCAAAATGAATCAGTTGTTTGAAGTCCAAAAAAACGTTCATGTGCTGTATTCCTATAATGAAATGGAAAATTACATTAAACAAGTTTTGAATTTTATCCAAGACGGCATCATGGCGGGGGATTACGTCATTCTTGTTGAAAATGACCGTATTTACCCCATTATCCATAAAGAACTAAGCACTCGGTTAACAAAAGATCAAATGAAGCTCCTTCACTTTGTGAACAACTTCGATTTCTATTGTTCAAGCGGCAGTTATCACCCTCCTGCAATCGAAGAATACTTTAATAAAACGGTACAGCCCTATGTGGAAAATAAAATCTCTTTCCGATCATGGGCACATGTGGAATGGGCAACCATGGAAGAACCGCTGCATATCATAGAGGATTTTGAGAGAACAGTAGATGAAGCTGTAAATTTGCTGTCGTTTCCATTAATTTGTGCGTACAAAGGTGAGAGGATGCCAGACTACCTGAAGACCATATTGTTGGAAACACATCCTTATGTTCTAACAGACGATGATATCATCATCTGTGAACAATACTTGCCATCTAGTTTGAAATAATAAACAACACGCTTATGAATTCTCCTAAGCGTGTTGTTTTCCGTTGCATTTATCATGAATCCCTCGTGTATTTATACGGCAGTAATTCACCGATTTTCACCTTGACCGTTTCCCCATTAACATTCAGTATGACAAAGCACTCTTTTGCATAATCCGAGATTAATTCCCGACACATCCCACACGGGCTAACCACTTTTAAAGCTCTGTCTTCATCATCGGAATAGGGATGCTTAACCGCCACGATGGTATCGAATCCCTTTTCGCCGTCCGATATCGCCTTGCCAATCGCAATGGCTTCTGCACATACGGTAACCCGGCCAATATATGCTTCAATATGTACGGCAGCAACGATTTTTCCTGACCTTGTCTTTAATGCAGCGCCAACATGATGCCTATTTTCCTCGTAAAGATCCCTAATTCTTGCACTTGCAGCTTCTATTAAATCACGATCCGACTCATTCAATGGATAAGTTTTGATGATTGGACCTCCTTCTCTTCTAATATTTCATTTAGGGATTTTTTTTAACGCTTCTAAAGCCAATAAGCGGAAATAAGAAGCAGCTGGAAAAAGTGCCGTTTCATCTACTATAAACTTAGGATGATGCAGGTCATATGGACCGCCCGACCCTATCATTACGAAAGCACCTGGTATTTTTTCTTGGTAAAAAGCGAAGTCTTCCCCTATGGAGCTAGCTTCCAACGTTTTTGTCGTGTATCCTGCTGTGTCTCCAACCTGAAGCGCCAAATCTGCCCATTCAGGCGTATTATCAACTGATGGAGGGCCAGGATGCCATGACAATTCAACATTTGCATTGAAAGTTTCACTTATGCCGTGCAGGACTTGTTTCATACGTTTCTGGATGAACTCTCGTTGAGTTTTACTGAAGGTGCGGACGGTTCCTTCCAAATATGCACTATCCGGGATAACATTCCACGTTGAGCCACTATGAATTTGAGTGATGCTCAAAACCGCGGACTCTTTTGGTGCAACATTGCGGCTGATGATGGTTTGCAACGTTGAGATAATATGTCCTGTTATGATAATCGGATCATTTCCCTCTTCCGGTTTGGCCGCATGTGAGCCAGTTGCTTTAACATGCACTTCAAAGCGATCGACTCCCGCTGTCAGTGCGCCATGTTTTGTCCCTAACTCCCCAACTTGCAATGTCGGATCATTATGAAGGCCAAAAATCACATCCACATCATCGAGCACACCGGTTTCCATTAAAGCACTTGCACCATGTCCCGTTTCCTCCGCAGGTTGAAAAATCAAACGAATCGTTCCGGAAAGATCTCTTTCTTCTTTTTTTAATAAAAAAGCAGTACCCAAAATGACAGAAGTGTGAAAATCATGACCACATGCATGCATCACGCCGATGTGCCTTGAAGGAAAGTCCACCTCAGATTGCTCCAAAATTGGTAAAGCATCAATATCCGAGCGAAGTGCTATCGTAGGTCCCGGCTTGCTCCCTTTTATCTCAGCCACGACACCAGTTTTCAATGAAAAATCAAGTATCTTAATATCTTGAGATTGAAGCGCTTCTTTAATTTTTTTAGTCGTTTCAAATTCTTGGTTTGATAATTCAGGTGTCCTATGAAGATCACGCCTGAATTCCAATAGATAATTTTCCAACTCTACATTGCTTATAGTCAACGGTTGTCCATCTCCTTAAAAATCTGAATAGTAAAGAACGAAAGCTATTATTCAAGGAATATCAAATGAAGCAGCTATCAAATAAGCTAGTTGATAAACGTGTAAAGAATGAGTTCTAATTTAAGTCGCATCGTAAGCATCATAACAATGAATTCCCGGAAATTGTAAGTGTGTATATTGCGAATATTTAACATTGACAATTTATTATACAAGATGCTACCATTTGATTTAATTTCTATATTAAATTAACGTATCAATCCAACAAAGGATTCAATTTCTATAGTGGAAAAAAGTAAAGATATACATTCACATTGGCCGGAAGGAACCCTCTTCTAAACTGGAAGCGGGTTTTATTTCAGCATTAATTCATAGTAAACCAGTAAGGATATTTACATTATAAATCCCCTGCGTTTAAAAGTGAAGACATAAAGGAGCAATTGACACATGAAAAAGAAAACAGTAAAGCTTGGTGTATTTTTGGCCGGAACAGGACATCACGTTGCTTCCTGGAGACATCCTAACGCCAATCCGAAAGGTAATATGAGCATCGATTATTTTAAAGGGTTGGCCCAGACTGCCGAAAAAGGTTTATTCGATTTATTATTTTTGGCAGATAGTTTGTCAGTTGCAAAGGACTCGCATCCTAATATTCTGACTCGATTCGAGCCATTGACCTTGTTATCTTATCTAGCATCGGCAACTTCCAATATTGGTTTGGTTTCAACGGCCTCCACCACCTACGAAGAACCCTTTAATGTTGCTAGGAAATTTGCTTCTTTAGACCATATTACCGCCGGCCGCGCTGGCTGGAACGTAGTCACGACGTCCCTTGCCTCTACTGCAGTAAACTTCAATAAATCAGAACATTTAGAACATGGTCTCCGTTATAAAAGGGCGACTGAATTTGTTGAAGTTACCAAGAAATTGTGGGACTCATGGGAAGACGATACGTTGGTCATCGATAAAGAAACGGGCCAATTCATTGATGAAAGCAAGTTTCATGAAATCAATCATCAAGGTGAGTTTTTCAATGTAAAAGGACCATTAAATATTTCCCGCTCACCTCAGGGGCATCCGGTCATTGTACAAGCAGGCTCTTCTGGTGATGGGCAATTGCTTGCAGCAAAGCACGCAGAGATTGTCTTTACTGCCCAGGAGAACAAGGAGGACGCGATTTCATTTTACCATGAGTTAAAAGGGCAATTGGCCGCTTTTAACCGGGAGAAAAACAGCTTGAGCATCATGCCAGGTTTGTTCCCGATTGTGGGACAGACTGAGAAGGAAGCCCAAGAAAAGTACGAGGCATTGCAGGAGCTGATCATTCCCGAAATAGGATTGGCTGTTATGGGAAGGTATTTTGGAAATGTAGATTTTTCGAACATCCCTTTGGATACACCGTTTGCTGATATTTCGCTACCAGAGCATGTAGATGGCATCCAAAGTAAATATGATTTGATCGTTAAACGGGCGATCAATGAAAATTTGACGTTACGTCAGACATATCAGTGGGTTGCTGGATCACGTGGACATCATATCGCAATTGGAACACCAACGCAGATTGCGGATAAGATTGAAGATTGGGTGAATGGAAATGCGGCTGACGGCTTTAATATCATGCCAGCCCTCTTGCCTGATTCTTTAACGGATTTTGTAGAACTTGTTGTCCCTGAACTGCAATCAAAAGGAATTTTCCGCACTAAATATGAAAGTAACACATTACGAGGGAATCTTGGCCTGGATAAACCGGCCAACCAATATTCCCATAAGCTTTAAACACCTTACACCTGGCTGATGGTTCTCAAAGACAGAATCACCGAACCGAAAAGGAATTAACTAGATATAGGAGGCGCAAGATGAGTCAAATATTTCGTGAAGTACGTGTAGAAGATGTGGATAAATTCCTCCAATTAACATTGGATGCTTATGCGAGTATAAGAGAGTTGGATATTCACTTCTCTGCGGCAACGGCCACGAGAGAGGAAGCGATTAAGCATATATCCGAAAATAAGGTTTATGTTCTGGAGGAAAATGGGACATTTATCTCGACAGTTTCTATTCGGTTACCTTGGGGCCCTAATCCTGGACCGCTCGTATTGCCGCACATAGGCTGGTTCGCTACAAACCCTGACTATAAGCGTCAAGGCATAGGGAAAAAAGTTCTGTCATGGCTCGAAGAAGAAATTTTGAAGAAGCAACTGAGAGCCCCCGCGGTTACGCTCGGAACCGCGGATAATCATCCATGGCTAAAGGAAATGTACGAAAAAAGTGGATTTGAAGAGATCGGGCAAAAAGATTTAGGCAAAGGTCATCTCACCATATATTTGAGGAAAATCTTGCAACCGGGACAATATCAAGCCTGGACTGAAAAACATAATCAAACCATTTAATAATAGGAGGAAAATAATGATGAAAAAAATTCTTTCCCTTGGACTCTCTTTACTTTTCATATTAGTACTTGCAGCATGCGGCAATTCAAAACAAGAGAATGCTGCCAATGATTCCGAACAAAAAACAATTAAAGTGGGGTCCACTGGCCAAAGCTATCCAAATGGTTATCAAGAGGCTGGTAAATTAATAGGTTTTGACGTAGAACTTACAGAACTCATCGCCAAGGATTTAGGATACAAGGTAGAGTGGGTCACTTCTGATTTCAGTGGGATAATGGGGCAATTGGGATCAGGTAAATTGGACACCGTTGCGAATGCCGTTGCTATAACACCAGAACGCCAAGAGCAATTTAATTTTACAGAGCCATATAGTTATTATGGAGCACAAATTGTATCAAGCACAAAAAACGATGATATTAATAGTTTGGCTGATCTTAAAGGCAAAACCGTTTCAGGGGTGCTGGGGTCTAATAACGTCGCAAACCTAGAAAAATATGATAAAAACGGCGATATCAAAATACGAACCTATGAAACTCGGGATGGCGCGATGCAAGATGCCATTAACAACCGTGTAGATGGATATATCAATTCCCGCCCAATCCTGGTTGCAGAAATAAAGAAAAATGATCTTCCGTTAAAACTAGTTGGTGATCCAGTGGCCTATGAAAATGTAGGGTATCCATTTCCCAAAACAGAAAAAGGCAAAAAATTGAATGATGAATTCACGACGGAAATCAAAAAACTTAAAGAAGATGGTACATTAGCGAAGCTGTCCAATAAATATTTTGGTGAAGATATCACCACGAATTCCGGCGAATAAGCATAGCGGAGGTTTTAAAGCATTATGAATTTTGATTTACAATATATGTTGGAAATTTCCCTGCAAATCGCAAAATTTATTCCAATCACTCTGGTTTTAGCCATCATTTCGATGGCTTTAGCCATTATTATCGGACTTGTAGTAGCCTTAATAAGAAATAGCAATATTTTTGGAATCACCCAATTGGCAGGCTTATATATCTCTTTATTTCGAGGAATGCCAACGTTGGTACAATTATTCATCATTTACTACGGTTTACCACAGTTATTCCCGTCGTTGTCAACGATGGAAGCAATGACGGCGGCGATCATTGGATTTAGTTTGAAAGAATCCTCTTATTTAGCAGAAATTTTCCGAGCTGGATTGAATTCCGTGGACAAAGGGCAAATGGAAGCGGGCCTGGCAACTGGCATGAAACGAGTACAGATTTACTCGCGAATCATATTACCACAGGCTGCTTTAAATGCATTGCCAGCAACAGGGAATACATTTATATCTTTGATTAAAGAAACGTCCCTTGCCTTTACATTAGGAATTACGGAACTATTTGCAGAGGGAAAAATTATTGCATCCGCTAACATGCGCTTTTTCGAGACGTATTTGGTGGTTGGCTTGATTTACTGGCTATTGGTTATTCTTTATTCTTGGATACAAAAATACCTGGAGATTTGGCTCAGCAAACCACTTAGAAGGTGATCATATGATAAAAGTAAGAAACTTATCTAAATATTTTGATGATAAACAAGTATTGAACGATATTAACTTGGATATAGGAACCGGGGAAGTTGTCGCCATTATTGGCCCTTCAGGTTCTGGAAAATCAACGTTATTACGCTGTCTGAACCTGTTGGAAAAGCCCAACAGCGGCACCATCGAAATCAAGGACGTAAAATTGGATACCCAAAAATATAAAGAGAAAGATGCGTACCAATTAAGACAGCAAACAGCGATGGTATTCCAACACTATAACCTTTTTAAAAATAAAACGGCCTTAAAAAACGTGATTGAAGCCTTGCTTGTCAGCAAAAAGATGAAAAAAGAGGAAGCCATTCAAATCGGCGTGGATTTATTGAAACGGGTCGGCTTGGAAAAACAAGCCAAACAATACCCTGCTACCTTATCTGGCGGACAACAGCAGCGTGTCAGCATCGCTAGAGCATTAGCTGTGAAACCACATGCCATTTTATTTGATGAACCTACCTCCGCTCTAGATCCCGAATTGGTTAATGAGGTTTTACAAGTAATACGGGAGTTAGCGAAAGAGGATACCACAATGGTGATCGTGACGCACGAAATGCAATTTGCGAAGGAAGTTGCTGACCATGTCATATTCATGGCAGACGGACATATTATCGAACAAGGCACCCCAGAACAAGTGATTGAGCATTCTCTTAATCCGCGAACTCAGCGTTTTTTACGGCAAATGGGAGATGAAACGGACGGATCTGCCAGGCAAAAAAGGAAGTGAAGTGCATGAACACGGAAAGGTTATCTGAAATGATTTATCATTCGAATCCGTTGGTAAATGAAGCAGTATTACAGGCTGCAATCGAAGGACTTCTTGATTATCTTGCTGTTTCCTATCAAACGAAATCCGAAAAGGAAATTACGATTTTAAAGCGAATCATTTTGGAAGAAGGCGGAAATCGGACGAGTTACTTGATTGGAAGTCACATACATGCAACAAGATCCCAGGCAGCCCTCTTCAATGGCTTTCAAGCTCATTTACTAGATTATGATGATGTACATTCAGATGTACGAGGTCATCCAAGCGCAGTCATTTTGTCTGCTTTGTTAGCAGTTGGAGAACCTGAAATGACCGGGAAACGTTTTTTAGCTGCCTATGTGGTTGGTGTGGAAATTATGGCTCGGTTTGGAGAAGCAATGAACCCATATCATTATACAAAAGGTTGGCATAATACAGCTACACTTGGCGTAATAGCTGCAGCTGGTGCGGTTGCGTATTTACGGGAATACTCACCACGCTTAATAGCTGAAACCATGAGTCTTGCCGCTACCCAATCGGCGGGTTTACGACTCCAATTTGGGACTGTCGTAAAGCCGCTCCATGTAGGGATTGCTGCTAAAAATGCTGTGGATTCCGCAGATTGGATTCGGATGGGATTACATAGCAACCCCGACTTTTTGAATGATAAGAATGGTTTCTTTGAGGTATATGCAGAAAATGGAGTTCCCGATTTGACGGTAAATTGGGGAAAGACATGGCGGATCGTAACACCGGGATTATGGTTTAAACAGTACCCATTTTGTTCTGCTGCGGCACATGGCGCTGATGCAGCTGTCTTTTTACATAAGACGTACGATTTGTCGGAAGAAGATATTGAATCGGTGAGTGTTTGCTTTCCTCCAAATGGTGATTCCGCTTTGATTCACCATACCCCATCGACTGGTGAAGAAGGAAGATTTTCGATTGAGTATATTGTATGGCTCGCGCTTACAGGCAAACCCCTGACCTTTGCTTCTTTTGAATCGAAACCTATTCCCCATTCATGGAGAAAATCCTTTCAAAAAGTAAATAGAGAGACGGATGCAACGATCAAGCCTTCAAAAGCAGCACTCCCAGTGGGACGATTTACAATTGTGACCGTGACCACAACGAGTGGGGATGTACTATCGAAACGGATCGATACACCTAAAGGAAGTCCCGGGAATCCATTAACAAAATCCCAGCTAATAGAAAAATTGCATAAAGCCGTAGGAGATGAAGTAGAGACAGAGAAAATAATAGAAGCTGTCCATGCACTGAATCACACATCACTTGGCGTTCTTCAAGAAGCTGACTATAGAAGCTAACTGAAAGTAAATTAGGCGAACAGTATTTATATACTGCTCGCCTAATTTGTATACCATCAATACGGTATCTTTACACGTGAGTTTTAGCGTTTCACTCGTGAATTCGGGGCATTTACTCGTGAGTTTTGGCGTTTTACTCGTGAATTCCGGGCATTTACTCGTGAGTTTTGGCGTTTTACTCGTGAATTCGGGGCATTTACTCGTGAGTTTTGGCGTTTTACTCGTGAATTCGGGGCATTTACTCGTGAGTACCATATTTTCCACCATAAAAAAAGAAGCGCCATTATGGCACTTCTTTTTTAAAATTAAGGCAATACCGATGCGCCCATCAAGTAGCGGTCCACTTCTCGCGCTACTTCACGGCCTTCATTGATTGCCCAAACGATGAGGCTTTGCCCTCTCCTAGCATCTCCGGCAGCGAAAACCCCCTCGACATTCGTTTTGTATTCGCCATAGACGGCATCAATTTTTTGATTTACTGTTTCTACGCCAAATTGAGTTAATAGCGGCATTTCGGTTCCTTCAAATCCAATTGCGATGAAAACGAATTGTGCAGGCCATACTTTTTCAGTTCCTGGAACTTCCCTGAAAATGTACATTCCGTCTTCGCCTTTGACTTTTTCCATTGAGATTGTGTGCAGTTCTTTAACGTTGCCATTTTCATCGGCTACGATTTTTTTTGTTTGGATTGAATATTGACGCGGATCTGCACCGAATTTCGCTTCCGCTTCTTCATACGCATAATCAAGGGAAAATATATTCGGGTAGGCTGGCCACATATTATCAGATGTACGGGCAGTCGGAAGGATTGGATGCTTCCCGAATTGTACGACGCTCTTACATTCCTGGCGAAGGGCAGTTGCGACACAGTCAGCTCCTGTATCCCCGCCGCCGATGACGATGACGTCCTTCCCCTTAGTGTCTATAAACTTGCCGTCTTCAAAATTGGAGTCCAACAGGCTTTTAGTCGAAGTCGTCAAGTAATCCATTGCAAGGTGAATGCCTGATGCCTCGCGTCCTTCAATTACCAGGTCACGCTGCTTTTGGGCACCTGTGCAAAGGATGACTGCGTCATATTGATCTTGCAGTTCTTCGGCTGTTATATCTTTGCCAACTTCTGTATTGATAATGAAATCGATGCCTTCCTGGGTCAATAATTTAATTCGGCGTGCAACGACATCTTTTTCAAGTTTCATGTTCGGGATGCCGTATGTCAACAGCCCGCCTGCACGGTCTGAGCGCTCATAAACCGTGACCGAATGACCTGCTTGATTCAACTGGTCGGCACTCGCCAATCCTGCCGGGCCTGAACCGATGATGGCAATTTTCTTGCCGGTCCTGCTTTCAGGGATGCGAGGCGTAATCCAGCCATTTTCAAATCCTTTGTCGATGATGGTCCGTTCAATGTTCTTGATGGTAACGGCAGGATCGCTTATCGCTACCGTACAAGACCCTTCACAAGGAGCCGGGCAGACGCGCCCGGTGAATTCAGGGAAATTATTCGTTTTCGATAAACGGTCCAATGCTTCTTTCCATCTGCCGCGGTACACCAAATCATTCCACTCCGGGATCAGATTATGAATCGGGCATCCTGTTGTGACCCGGTTCAATTCCATGCCCATATGGCAGAAAGGGGTGGCGCAGTCCATACACCGCGCTCCCTGCGTACTTAACTTTTCATCAGAGAAAGGAGCTGTATATTCTCTCCAGTCGCTTAAACGAGTGAGAGGATTCCGGTCTTTTGGTTTTTCTCGCGGATAATCCATAAATCCTGTTGCTTTTCCCATCTTTCTCTCCCCTTCCTTACTGCATCACAGCTTGTTTAGTGATTTTTTTATCTTGAACGGCATTTGCTTGAAATGCACTCATGATCGCTTCTTCATCCGTTAGCCCTGCAAGCTTCTGCTCATTGATGCTTTTGATCATCCGTTTGTAATCTTTCGGAATGACTTTTACGAATTTCTTAGCGAAATCCTCCCAGTTCTCCAGTACATACGATGCTTTGGCACTTTCTGTATAATGAAGGTGGCTGTAAAGCATTTCTTTTACTTCGTTTGCATCATCCATATCATCAAGCGTCTCGAATTCTATCATTTCACCATTGCATAATGCCTTGAATTCTTCTGCATCATCAGCAAGTACATAAGCGATGCCGCCTGACATGCCTGCCGCAAAGTTTTTGCCGACGTCGCCCAGAATGACCACGCGGCCGCCTGTCATATACTCACAGCCATGGTCTCCAATTCCTTCAACGACGACGTTGACTCCACTGTTCCGTACTGCAAATCGTTCTCCCGCGCGGCCATTAATGTAGGCCTCGCCGCTTGTTCCGCCGTATAAGGCGATATTTCCGGCAATTACGTTGTCCCCAGCCTCAATCTGATTGCCCGCAGGTGCCGTGACAATGATCTTTCCGCCAGATAGGCCTTTCCCAACATAGTCATTGACATCACCTGTCAAATACATCGACATCCCTTTTGGAATGAACGCACCGAAGCTCTGGCCCGCCGATCCCGTAAAACGAAGTGTGATCGTATCTTCAGGCAACCCTTCTTCCCCATAGCGTTTGGATACTTCACTGCCGACAATCGTTCCGACCACACGGTTCACGTTTGTAATCGGGAAGCTGACATCCACCTGGGTTTGATCATTCAAAGCAGGCTCCACTACCGGTAAAATCTCACGGATGTCCAGGGATTCATCAATTTTATGGTTTTGAGGAAGTTGATACGTACGTATCCCCTCCGGTTGGAAAAGAAGTGTCGTCAAGTCCAGATGCTTCGCTTTCCAATGGTTTTGTGCCCGCTCGCTCACTTGTAAAACATCAGTGCGGCCGACCATTTCTTCCAGTGTTCTAAATCCAAGCTCGGCCATCGTTTCCCGCACTTCCTCAGCGATGAAGCGCATGAAATTCACGACATGATCCGGATCTCCTGTGAATTTGCTGCGAAGCTCAGGGTTTTGAGTAGCTACCCCGACTGGACATGTATCCAAATGGCAAGCACGCATCATGACACAGCCAAGGACCACAAGCGGTGCTGTTGCAAAGCCGAATTCTTCCGCTCCAAGAATAGCTGCCATGACCACATCGCGGCCCGTCATTAACTTTCCATCCGTTTCAAGAACTACACGGCTGCGCAGGCCATTCAGCATCAATGTTTGGTGTGCTTCGGCAAGGCCCAGCTCCCAAGGAAGACCCGTGTGTTTGATACTTGTTTTTGGTGATGCCCCCGTACCGCCATCATACCCGCTGATAACGATGACATCTGCGGCTCCTTTGGCCACACCGGCTGCGATCGTGCCTACGCCTGCTTTTGACACAAGCTTGACGCTGATCCTGGCATCACGGTTCGCATTTTTCAAATCATGGATCAGCTGTGCCAGATCTTCAATCGAATAGATATCATGATGCGGAGGCGGTGAAATCAGGCCGACACCTGGTGTGGAACCACGGACTTCTGCGACCCAAGGATATACTTTGTTCCCTGGCAGCTGGCCGCCTTCACCCGGCTTTGCACCTTGCGCCATTTTGATTTGAAGTTCATCGGCATTAACAAGGTAATGGCTTTTCACTCCAAAACGACCGGATGCAATTTGTTTAATTCCGCTGCGGCGGTCATCGCCGTTTTCATCCAGTTGGTAACGGCTAGGATGCTCCCCGCCTTCACCGCTATTGCTTTTTCCGCCTAAACGGTTCATCGCAATCGCTAATGTTTCATGTGCTTCCTGACTCAATGAACCGAATGACATCGCGCCCGTTTTGAATCGGCTGACGATGGATTCCACGGATTCCACTTCATCTATGGAAATGCTTTGGCGTTTTTGATCGAACGAGAATAAATTCCGTAAAAACCCGAGTCTCTCTTCATTCGCCAAGTTTGAATATTGCTTAAATAAATTATAATCGCCTTTCCGGCAGGCCCATTGCAGTGTATGGATCGTTTTAGGATTGAAAGCATGATGCTCTCCTGTTTTTCTCCATTGAAAATCACTTCCGCTTTCAAGAGTTTGGTCAAGTGAATCGGCTGCAGCTTTCCTATGGCGAATCAACGCTTCATCTGCGATCGTTTCCAAATCGATCCCACTAAGCTGCGATGCCGTACCGCTGAAATAGCGTTCGATCACTTCAGCACCGATTCCGACCGCTTCGAAAATTTGTGCGCCGCGATAACTTTGAATCGTTGAAATCCCCATTTTCGACATCACTTTTACGATGCCTTCTGTCAACGAGCGTACATATTTCCTTACCGTTTCTTCGTAGCTGATGGCCAAACTGCCTTCCAATACCGCCTGCTTATATGTTTCATAAGCAAGGTACGGGTAAATCGCATCCACTCCATACCCGATCAGGGACGCATAATGATGAACTTCCCTTGCTTCCCCCGATTCAATGATAATGCTCACTTTCGTACGGTTCCCATGACGGATCAGCTCTTGATGAAGGGCACTCGCAGCCAGCAGGGAAGGAATCGCAGCTTTTTCTTTGCTCATATCCTCGTCAGATAATATCAAAAGGCTGACACCATCAGCGATCGCTTGTTCCGCTTCACGGCAGATGCGATCGAGTTCACTCTCTAAATCTTCTGAAAATAAAGTGCGAATGACTTTGCTCCTGAATTCAGGATAGGCATTTTCTTTCAACTGCTGCATTTGACCTGGCGTCAAAACAGGTGAATCCAATTGAATGCGGCGGCTGTTCGTTTCATCCGGTTTCAGCAAATCTCCTTCCGCACCCAGAAATGTCATCGTTGACGTGACGATCTGTTCACGAAGCGAATCGATTGGCGGGTTGGTTACCTGTGCAAAGGATTGCTTGAAATAGTTGAATAGCGATTGCGGGCGATCTGATAAGACCGCTAACGGAATGTCATTCCCCATGCTGCCCAGTGGATCTTTGCCTTCGTTAATGACCGGCAGTAAATATTTTTGGACATCTTCATACGTGTATCCGAACGCTTTTTGCCTGAATAACAAATCACTCAACGGCTCCCCTTCGAGCACAGGTTCTTCGTCATGTAATTGAACAAGCTGTTCGTCCAGCCATTGCTGGTATGGTTTTTCCTGAGCCATTTCCGACTTGATCTCTTCATCGGAAACAATACGGCCTTCCTCTAAATCTATTAAAAGCATTCTGCCTGGACTTAAACGATCTTTATATAATACATTCTCCGGCTCCACATCGATCACGCCGACTTCAGATGAGAAAATGATGTAATCATCTTTTGTCACATAATACCTTGCCGGCCTTAAACCATTTCGATCAAGGATGGCACCGATTTGCTTGCCATTCGTAAAGGATATGGCCGTCGGACCATCCCATGGCTCCATGAGCATGCTATGATATTCGTAAAATGCCTTCTTTTCTTTCGTCATATGCGGATTTTCCGTCCATGGTTCAGGAATGAGCATCATCGCCGCATGTGCCGGCTTACGTCCGGCAAGCACGAAGAACTCAAGTGCATTATCAAGAATCGAGGAATCACTGCCGTCTATATCCAGAATAGGCAGGACCTTTTGCAGGTCATCCCCGAATGATTCCGATACAAACTGCTGCTCACGCGCTTTCATCCAATTCACATTACCTCTAAGCGTATTGATTTCGCCATTATGGATCAGGTAACGATTTGGATGTGCCCGTTCCCAACTAGGAAAAGTATTCGTGCTGAAGCGGGAATGCACTAAAGCGAAAGCCGAAACGAAAGACTCCTGTTGAAGGTCAAGATAAAAAGCATCCACCTGCTCTGGCGTCAATAATCCTTTGTATACGATCGTAGCACTTGAAAGGCTGGCAAAATAAAAACGATTGCCGCGTTCACGAGCCCAGTTTTCAGCTTGTTTTCTGATAATGAACAATTTACGCTCAAAAGCTAAATCATCTGTCAGCCCAACGCTTGCCCCGATGAATACTTGGCGGATCATCGGACATGTCTCCTTGCCGACCTCCCCGATTTTCGTTGCATCAACAGGAACCGTTCTCCAGCCTAATAGCGTTTGGCCCTCTTGTTCGATGAATGCATTCAAACGAGTTTCGATTTCATTCCGTTCATCATCATTGTTAGAGAAAAAGAGCATGCCTACACCATAGCGTCCTTTTGCCGGCAAGTTCATCTCCGGGCATGCCAGCCTGAAATATTCATCAGGAATCTGCACCATTAATCCTGCGCCATCTCCTGTAAGGGGATCGCTGCCTTGTCCGCCGCGATGATCTAATTGGCACAGCATATTCAGTCCTTGTTTGACGATGTCATGTGTAGCAAGCCCTTTTAAATGAGCGTATAAACCGATCCCACATGCATCATGTTCAAATTCAGGATGGTAGAGCCCTTGTGCTTTTGGTATTTGATTGTATGTCATATTAATCGCCCCCATCGTATTCTTACACCGTTATGTCACTTACATTTATTCTAGGTTTTCAAATCGATATAAACAATATATAATTCTAATAGAATCTATCTCAATTTGAGATGAATGGCAGGAGGATGAATAAATGGAACTACGACAATTACGTTATTTTGTTGAGGTCGCCGAGAGGGAACACGTCTCTGAAGCCGCAGAGCACCTACATATCGCACAATCAGCAATCAGCCGGCAAATCTCCAGACTGGAAGATGAGCTTGGCGTACTTTTATTCGAGAAAATCGGCCGGAATATCCAGCTAACCCCAATTGGTAAAATTTTCTTGATTCATGCCAAAACGGCGATACAGGCGATAGAATATGCCAAATATCAAATTGAGGAGTTTTTGGACCCTGAACACGGAAGCATTAAAATCGGGTTCCCGACCAGCCTTTCCACCCATTTACTGCCTACCGTCATTTCCGCTTTTAAAGATGAGCAGCCGAATATTGGCTTCCACTTAAGACAGGGATCTTATTCCTCTTTAAAGGAAGCTGTCAAAAATCGCGAAATCGGATTAGCCTTCCTTGGACCGATTCCGACAAACGATCCAGATATCGAAGGTCATATCCTGTTCACGGAAAACATTTCCGCTTTACTGCCCATAACTCACCCATTAGCCGAAAGGCAGAGTCTGCGTCTAAGTGACTTACGAAATGATCCCTTCGTCTTGTTTCCAAAAGGTTACATCTTTCACACTATCGCTCTCGAAGCATGTAAAGCAGCCGGTTTCGCACCGAACATCGCCTCGGAAGGAGAGGACATGGATTCCATAAAAGGGCTCGTATCTGCCGGTATCGGAGTCAGTCTGCTCCCTGACAGTACCTTTTATGAAGTCATTCCAAGACTGACAGTCAAAATTCCGATTGATACCCCCGAAGTCAAACGGACTGTCGGCATCATCACTCCTAAAAATAGGGACTTGGCTCCATCAGAAAAACTTTTTTACCAATTTGCCAAAAAGTTCTTCTCTGTTCTCGAGCAATATCAATAAAACTTGGCGATCCTTCTAAACTGTGAATATGAATCGAAGATGGGACAGCCCTTCCTATAAATGATTTCACTAGACAACTTACAAATAGCCCACTGAACGAATAACGTGTCAAAATTATTCGTTCAGGAGGAATTTAAATGAAACCCACCCATTCACATCTTGCTTGGTATGAAACACTCGAGCTTCATGAATGGGTCGGCGCCCAGTCCAATGCCCTTATAATAAAAGATCCCATTTTAAAAACGATATATAAGCAGACGATTGATACCCTTACCCAAAACATCATGGAGCTGCTGCAATTTTACCCATTGACGCCTAAGGCGGGCAGGGATGACGCATCGGCCGCTGCTGCCGGGGAATTGCTCAGCTTTGCCAAATCATCCATTAAAAGTTATGCACTTGCCATTACTGAAACAGCCACCCCTTCCCTTCGAAAAGTATTTAAGAAACATTTAAATGGAGCCATCGATACCCATGCCAAGATTTTCAGCTACCTTTATGAAAGAAACCTCTATCCTGCTTACGACTTGAACCAATGCTTCAAAATGACGTCGATGTTGCCAATAAGGCTCTTTCCCAACCATTCTAAAGGCAATTGCTTGCCTTTTTGCCGCGTTCCGATTCCGTTTTTCATTATAATGTTATAATATATAAGAATTGGTTTTAATTAGGTGAATAGTATTCAAGAGGTGAAAATCATGAAGAAGATCTTTTTATCCATCATCTTGCCCCTGCTCTCATTTTCGTTAGTCGCCTGTAAGGTTAATGATCCAAAATCCGGGAATAACCTTTCAGTTCCTGAGCTGACAGCAAGGGAAAAAGCCATCCTGGAGAATTCTAGTGAACATTCCTTTCTTATCGATTTTAATGTTGATGATACATACAAGGAGATGTCCGTCTGGGTCGAAAAATATGAATTTGGCAAACTTGTAGAACCTGAAATGGGACGCATGACAACTGCTGTTAAAGATAATGGGACGATCATCTTTACGACTTCCAAAACGGATGATGACCAAGATCAATCGATGTTCAACATCAGCATTCAAACCGAAGATGGAACGGACACAGCTACTTATCCTGAAACCATTGATAAAATGGAGTCCAGCGTATGGGGCAGTCCTAGTAAATTCAATATAAACAACACAAAAAAGCTTGCGTTGGCTAGTATTTGTTATTCAAGCAGAGATGAAGGCATACATACACTTTCCAATGGTTTTTACAATGAAATGGATCGTCATATGGAAGAGTTAAAGGAATACGATGTCGTCTACCTCCTGAGAAGCGAATTCACTAAATGAGCTGACAAATGAAGGGTCAAGTTAAATCAAACTTGCCCCTTCATTGTTTTTTTCATTCCGCCCTATTTACTGCATCAAGCTAGAGAAAAACTCATGCTTTAAGAGCAATTCAAGATCGAAGTGGGGGAATTGGCGGATCCAAAAGCAATTGAGAGTCCGCCAAGAGCTGACTCCCATAAATACACATCCTCTTATTTTTCTCATCTATATTAGTGAATTTTTTTAGAGTCTTTCACTTCTAAATTAATACCTGCTACTTTTGATACATTAATTAAAAACGGTCATTTAGTGTTTTTTCACAATTAATCCAACATCCATAAAAAGGGGGTTGAAGGAAAAGGCATTTGGGTGTAATCTTTAAAAATAAAAAAACGGAAAGAAGATATTTAATTGAAGAAAATCATCCTCCTCTTCGCAGCAGTAGTCATTGCGAGCTCTCTCGGACATCAAATAAACGGCGGATATTTGGACCCTCGAAAATCCCGCCCTAGGTATATACATTTAAAATAAGGAATCCGCCATTTCTGAGCTTTAACCATATTAAGATCATTTGCATCATATGACCTAAAGAACTTCCCGCCAAAAAAGTAGCTAAATGGGGAACGATCCATGAAGATGAAACATTTCCGACCAAGATAAATATGTCAATAATAACAATCGCCACAATACATAACACTATGAACCTTAGTTTTTTTATTATTTCTTAATCTATAGTAATAACTATTCATATTGTCTCCCTTTATAAAGCCATCTTGAATGAAGTTTCCTTCAAGATGGCTTCACAATGATCAACATTTTTTAATTATTATATTCCGTCGTGTAAAATTCTTTATACTGTCCAGGTAATATTCTCCCCGTCTCCTCATCCCAATATCCGTTTACGGAATAGCTGCTAGAACTTAAATTATTATTCTCTGCCGTTAATCTTACATTAGCGGCATTAGCACCTGAATTGCCTTTAATATAATAATTACGCCCACTTTTTGAATCGCCACTCCCTGCTTTAACATCCACTGCAGGAGATACATTCGTACCATTGCTTTTTTCCAACCAATAAGTAGTTAAAGTATTAGTTCCTTCTGTTGATTTATACATTCTCACTTTCCATGTATTCCGTTCCGTAGTCGTTTGGCGATACTCTGTACCTGTGTACGAGTTAGCTTGCTTTTTCTTAATCGTAAATGAATATCCCAAATTGTCATTTCCAGCCTCAACTGAAAGCGTTCCTAACCCAATTGAGCAAGCTAAAATAGTTCCTAATGCTATCACTCTTCCTTTTTTCATTTTATTTCCTACAGAGTATTTATTTGACATATCAATATTAGCACTTTATACCTATCATTCCAATATCCTTTGATAAAAAAGGACTATTTTAGATAAATTTAGTATCCCACTTATACTATGTTTATAATAGTCTTTTATAAACAAGACTTATGTGACTAAGAAAGGACTATTGGCAAGTCAAAAAAAGTCGGAACCCTCCCCCTTTTAATTAAGATATCAAACATCTCATGCTTATCATCCTATCTTAAGCTTCAACAAATCAACAGCTGGGGCGGGGAAACTGCATCTTCGTAGCTTAAGGACATCAACAAAAAAAAGCCGTTTAACATGTAAGTTAAACGGCCTTCACTGCTATTTAGATTTTTTAACGGTTACTTTTGTTGCTTTTCCTGTATTGCCCGCTTTGTCTTTTGCTGAGACGTATAATGCGGATCCTGCTTTTTTCTTGCTGATTTTGATGGAGAAGTTCCCCTTACTATCAGCTTTTGCCGTTCCGATGTTTTTATTGCTGTACTTCACGGTTACGCTTGAACCGATTTCCGCCTTACCAGTTACTTTTGTTGCTTTGTCGTTTACTTCATTCACTTTCGGTGCACTTGGAGCGGTTTTATCCTTAACCGTTACTTTTGCTGCTTTTCCTGTATTGCCCGCTTTGTCTTTTGCTGAGACGTATAATGCAGATCCTGCTTTTTTCTTGCTGATTTTAATAGAGAAGTTCCCCTTACCATCAGCGGTTGCCGTTCCGATGTTTTTATTGCTGTACTTCACGGTTACGCTTGAACCGATTTCCGCTTTACCAGTTACTTTCGTTGCTTTATCGCTTACTTCATTCACTTTCGGTGCATCTGGGGCCGTTTTATCGAGAACAGTCACGGTTGCTGCCTTGCTTTCACGTTTTGCTAAGTCTGTAGCTGTGACTGAAAGTTTAGTGCCAGCCTTTTGCTTGCTGATTTTCACTTTGAAATTCCCTTTGCTGTCCGTGTTACCTGAACCAATCACTTTTTTCGCGCTATTTTTGATCGTGATTTTCATGTCCGCTTGTGATTGACCCGTTACATACGTATCTTTGTCACTTACAGCTTTAACAGTCGGTTTGTTAGGGGTTGCACCCTTATTCACGAATACTTTGATTGAAGATACTGCCAGTTTAGAAGAATCAGAGATATTCACAGTTAGCAGCTGTGCAGCTTTTTGGACCGGAATAGTAACGGTGAACGTTCCGTTAGCTGCCGCCGTTCCTTTACCGAGCGTTTTGTTTCCACTTTTCACTTCGATTACTGATCCTTTTTTAGCTGAACCAGTCAGTTTTGTTTGCGTATCCATCACAAGATTGACTTTAGCTTGTAAATCCACTGCACTAAGAGCACTGTACGCATTCAGCCTTCCATATCCAGATACTAAATCTTTTCCGACAGGCAGTTCTTCTTCCGGAATTATGATTTCTCCATCTTCTGGTTGATAGTCCTCATAAGGGTCTGCATTATCTTCTTCTTCAAAAGCGACATATTCCGATGTCTCATGAAGGATTTCCCTTACTTCATTCACTTTCAACCCAGGGTTTCCGGATAATAACAGAGCTGTAGCTGCCGCAACATGGGGAGCTGCCATTGATGTACCATCCATGTAGGTAACATTCCCATTAGGCACAAGGCTCGGGATGCCTGTCCCTGGAGCGACCATGTCCAATTTCGATCCATAATTGGAATAATCGGATACTAAATCAAGGGCATTGGTTGCACCGACGGATATGGCGTATTTAGATGAAGCAGGATAAGAAAGACCCTCCATCCCATCATTACCGCTTGCTACGACTACCATTACATTCTTGGCAGCGGCATGTTTCAAGGCATATTCAATCGTCCTGCTATATTCTCCGCCCAAGCTAAGGTTTATGACCTTTGCACCATGATCCACGGCATATTTAATGCCTAGTGCAATTTTCTCATTGTCTCCAAATCCTGAAGAGTCCAAGACTTTCACAGGCATGATTTTAGCTACTGGATTGATTCCTTGCATGGAATATCCATTATCCGCTTTGGCAGCGATGATTCCGGATACATGTGTACCATGGCCATTGTCATCGATTGCTTTTTCTTTCTTATCGATGAAGTTCTTACCTGACTCCATTTCAACGACACCCTGCAGATCTGCAAGTGAATCATCGACACCTGTGTCGATGACCGCTACCAATGTATCTTTTAAATTACGTTTCTTAATAAGGTTCTGCAGTTTTTCGTTATCGATGTCCGCTCCCTTTATGCCTTCTTCCCCACCGGCGTTATCTAAAGACCATTGATACGGTGATTGAATGTCGGCAGAAAATGCTTTGTACGTTTTTACCGGTTCGATATATTCCACTTCTGGAAGTTTTTCGATACCGGATAGTGCTGCTGTGCTCATTTTAGCTTGGTTCTTTAACTCTACTACATACATATCATCATACAGAGCCTCTTGTTGCTTAGGTGCCGATAATGTTCCAAATCCTTTTCCACTTATTTTGGATTGGACAGCGCTTAATGACTTCCCTGGTTTAAGTTTGACGATATATTTGTTCTTTACATTTTTCGAAGCCGGAAGTTCGATTCCCGCTTTGCTTGCGATATCGACGATTCTTTCACCTGCAAGCTTATCAAGATTGATTTTCTTTGCAATGGCGTCCATATCCTTTTTCAATCCGGCTGGAGCGACGTCTGTCGACTTTTTGAATAAGGCCTTAATCGCTTCTTGCTGCTTATTGCTAATGACTGCCGTACTGCTTGCTCCATTTTCATTAAGATCCTCTATAAGGGGCTTAACCTCGACTAAATGATTATAAACGGCTTCCCTTGCCGTTTTATTCCCGGCAAGATGAAGAGCCAGGAATGGCGAAGCTTTATAGTATAAAGAGGAAAGGGTGCGTCCCTCAGGCGACTTCGTGAGAACTTCATCTCTAAACACGCGGAGTGTTTTCAACATGGATTCTCCCGTTTTCTTATCGTTTACACTCACTTCAACCGGGCATGATTCGAGATCCTCCCCTTCGTCCCCGGCAGATGGCGGCAATGTTACTGAATGCGCATTGATGGAGTATTCAGCTACATTTTCCGCATCCGGGATCGGATTTCCCTCATCATCCGTATCGCCGAAATATTCAACTTTAACATAATATGTGCCTTCCCAAGCATATGGGAAATCGACTACGGCTTTTTCATCAGGATAAGAAGAGACAATATAATTGCTCTCATCTTTTTCTGCCTTTTCTTTATCTTGATATACGGAGATATTCAAGATTTTGTCCGAATTGACTTCGAACTCAATATGGGAGAACTTTTGTATTTCTTCTGTTGTGGGACTGATTTGATACCATTGAACATCCGGTTTTTCAAACTTTCCGTCCAGAGTGTCCCCATTTTTGATCGTTTTTACATTTTCAATCGGTGTTGCAGGTGCAGCTTGAGAATTTAGCGGAACCATCAAGCTGAAGATCAGTGCAAAAATTAATACACACGCCGTAATTCGACTCACATTCTTAAATTTCACGGTTTTCCCTCCAATAATTGGTTAAAAAATAACAGTACTATACCAAACTATCATACTGTAAAATTTTATCAACCAATTTTTTCCCTTTTTTATGTCAAATGCTTGATTTATTTGTCCATTCAGCCGAAAAATGATTCACATGTACCAATTTAGCAAAATATTTGAGTTCCGATGGTCATCTCATGACGATAGTCGTTGCCAACATCCGATAGATTCAAATCGGTGAAGATCCTAACATGACCTATTTCCCATGGTCGGCCAATGACTGCGAAAAAAAGCTGCCCCAGCAGTAAAAATATGCGGGACAGCTTGCAATCATTTTTATTTAGTTTGCGACGATATTGACTAATTTGCCTGGTACGGCAATCACTTTACGAATGGTTTTCCCATCGATTTGTTCTTTGATGGAATCATCACCCATCGCGATTTCTTCCAGTTTTTCTTTCGTAGTGTCAGTCGGCACCATTAATTTCGCTTTGACTTTTCCGTTGATTTGGATGACGATTTCGACTTCGTTATCCACTAACTTCGCTTCGTCGAAAGCCGGCCATGTTCCGTACGTGATGCTTTCGGAATGGCCCAGTTTAGACCAAATTTCCTCGGCGATGTGCGGTGCGACTGGTGCAAGCAGCTTTACGAAGCCTTCGATATATACTTTAGGAAGCGAATCCGCTTTATAAGCATCATTGATGAATACCATCAATTGTGAAATCGCCGTATTGAATTTCAATTCCTCATAGTTCTCGGTCACTTTTTTAACCGTTTGATGATAGACTTTTTCGAGCTTGCCCGTGTCATCCGTCTCTGTCATCTTATCTGTGATCGTACCGTCATCGTTGACCAATAAACGCCAGATCCGGTCAAGGAATCTGCGAGAACCGTCCAATCCGTTTGTGGACCAGGCAATCGAAGCATCCAATGGCCCCATGAACATTTCGTACATCCGAAGTGTATCGGCACCATGGCTTTCAACGATATCATCCGGGTTCACGACATTCCCTTTGGATTTACTCATTTTTTCATTATTTTCGCCAAGGATCATTCCTTGGTTGAATAGGTTTTGGAATGGTTCCTTCGTTGGCACGACACCGATGTCGTACAGGAATTTATGCCAGAAACGAGCGTAAAGCAAGTGAAGCACCGCATGCTCGGCGCCGCCGATATAAATGTCGACCGGCATCCATTCTTTTAATTTTTCAGGATCTGCAAGTGCTTCCTTGTTGTCCGGATCGATATAACGCAGGAAGTACCAGCTGCTGCCTGCCCACTGTGGCATCGTGTTTGTCTCACGGCGCCCTTTTCGTCCGTTTTCATCCGTTACATTCACCCATTCCGATATGTTCGCAAGTGGTGATTCGCCTGTACCTGAAGGCTTGATGTCCGTAGCCTTCGGTAAAATCAACGGAAGATCTTCTTCCTTCACTGGAGACATCGTGCCGTCTTCCCAATGGATGATCGGAATCGGTTCACCCCAGTAACGCTGACGGCTGAATAACCAATCACGAAGGCGGTATGTTATTTTCTTCGTTCCGATTTCTTTTTCTTCCAGCCATTTGATCATGGTCGAAATGGCTTCATCTTTATTCAATCCATCAAGGAATTCCGAATTCACATGAAGTCCATCTCCTGTATATGCTTCACTTGTCACGTCTCCGCCAGCTACGACTTCCTTGATCGGCAAGTCGAACTTGACTGCAAATTCATAATCACGCTCATCATGGGCAGGAACGGCCATGATTGCTCCTGTTCCGTAGCTGATCAACACGTAATCGGCAATCCAGATCGGCATTTTTTCGCCGTTTACCGGGTTAATGGCATAAGCCCCCGTGAACACGCCTGATTTATCCTTTGCCAAGTCTGTTCTTTCCAAGTCGCTTTTATGCTTCACTTCATCTAAATAGGCCTCAACTGCCGCCCTTTGATCAGCCGACGTAATTTTATCGACAAACTGATGTTCAGGTGCCAATACGGCATATGTTGCACCGAATAACGTATCCGGACGAGTCGTGAACACCGTGAATGTTTCATCAAAGCCATCGATATTGAATGTAACCTCCGCTCCCTCGGAACGGCCAATCCAGTTACGCTGCATATCCTTGATGTTTTCCGGCCAATCCACATCATTCAGATCGTCGATTAAGCGGTCTGCATACGCCGTGATACGAAGCATCCACTGCTTCATCGGACGGCGCTCGACCGGATGGCCCCCACGCTCACTTTTCCCATCGATGACTTCTTCGTTAGCCAATACCGTGCCAAGTGCCGGACACCAGTTAACGGCCACTTCATCAATATATGCAAGGCCCTTTTCATATAATTTCAAGAAGATCCATTGCGTCCATTTGTAATAGTCGGGATCTGTCGTGTTTATTTCGCGGTCCCAGTCATAAGAAAAACCAAGGGCTTTGATTTGGCGGCGGAACGTGTTGATGTTGTGCTCCGTGAATTCAGCTGGATCATTTCCAGTATCGATCGCATATTGCTCTGCAGGAAGTCCAAAAGCGTCCCAGCCGATCGGGTGCAATACATTATACCCCTGCGCCCGTTTCATCCGTGCCAGAATATCGCTTGCCGTATAACCTTCCGGGTGCCCTACATGAAGACCGGCCCCTGAAGGGTATGGGAACATATCCAGCGCGTAGAATTTGCGTTTGCCGCTTTCTTCACCCGTTTTGAATGTCTTATTGCCTTCCCAATACTTTTGCCATTTCGTTTCTATGCTTCTATGGTCAAAACTCATATGATTTCCTCCTAATTTCCGTATAAAAAACAATAAAAAACCCCTCATCCCAAAATAGGGACGAGAGGATTATGTATATCTTCCCGCGGTACCACCCACATTGGCGATAGCTAAAATCCGCCCAGCTTAAAACATCCGTAACATGGATTAAAACGCCAGGCATTACTTTTCACCTTCACACCCGGGACTCCAAGGCGAGTTCACGACCATCCCAGGTTGACTTGCACCACCCGTCAACTCTCTTTACTGGTTTAAACCGCTACTATTCCTCATCATAGTCTTTATGAGAATATTGATTTTATTTAATTCTAGTCAATTTCACCGATAATTGCAATAGCCGTACATAAACATTATCGACAGGTTTTTCATTATATATGCGAATTAAAGAAAAATTGTGCAAAAAAAGGGAGCTATTCATTCATAGCTCCCTTGCTTCCCTTTAATGTTGCAGTAAAATCATTTCATTCTTCAATTGATTCAACTGCTGCTTCATCCGCGAAAGCATTTCCCGTTGCTGGTCATTCGAACTGGCATACAATTGCTCCATATCCGTCAAAGCCTCTTCGATATACCTTTGCGAATTTTGAAATTGTTCATCATCATAATGCTCTTGCCGTGAGGCCTCGTTAAATTCAAACTCAGCAAAATGGAGAGCCCCTTCACATTGCTCTAAAAAATGATCGACGGATTGTCTGGTTGCCATTTCAAACCCTCTCCTTCGCGTCTCATTTGGATGATTCGGAATCATCTTGTCTAGTTTGAGCAAAAAACGGTTGGATTATCATTTTTTTTGAGCATCAACCTTTATCCCAAAACTTCTCACCTTGATGGGAAATGAACTGCTCGATCCATTCGGCAAAGCCCATATGGAGTTTCTCGCCTTCTTCAAAATCATCGATATGGCCTTTTACCATTAAATACTCCTTATCGCCTTTAGCGACGGCTTCCCCATCGATGACGATATTATCTTGATAAATGCAGGCCACTTTATAGCATCCCTCGTAGGATTTTTCATATGTGTAATTAATAATATCATCCAGACTGTATAAATCATTTTCCCCACCCGATTCCACATTATCGAACAGACGGCATCCATTGGTTATTTTTAAAAACTCCTTATAATCCTCGGGCAGAAGCAGTCCGGTTTTCTTTTCAAAGGAATGAATTTGTTCATCCGAAGCAGGTGAATTGAAGGTGCAAGTTGCTTTGTATATGAACCCATCTTCATTTACTTCGATCACCTGATTATTTTCGGCTAATTTCTTTTTCATTTGATTAATCGCTTCTTCAACTTGACCGGTCATGTCCATCAGCTCCCGATTGGATATAGTCATTCAAAGATATACTGGAATTAGCAGCAAAATGTTTAGCCTTCAAGTATACAGTATACGCTTATTTTTCAAAAAAAGACCTAGCTGCGAGAATGTTGTATAATATATGTTGCGCTTTATTTTATTTAGGAGGTTGCTGATTTGAATCAAGCAAACCCGTTTATATATGCAACGGATAACAAACGATATCATACATGGAATTACCACCTGAGGGAACATTTTGGACATAAGGTCTTTAAAGTTGCCCTGGATGGCGGTTTTGACTGTCCGAACCGTGATGGCACCGTCGCACATGGCGGCTGTACCTTCTGCAGTGCCTCAGGATCTGGTGACTTTGCGGGCAACAGGGTTGAACCCCTTGATGTCCAGTTTAAGAAGATCAGCGAACGGATGCATCATAAATGGAAAGATGGAAAATATATGGCCTATTTCCAAGCGTTCACGAATACGCATGCACCCGTGGCAGAGCTTCGTGAGAAATATGAAAGCGTATTGAACCGGGAAGGTGTCGTCGGACTCTCGATCGCGACACGCCCTGATTGCCTTCCAGATGATGTAGTCGAGTATTTAGCGGAATTGAACGAACGCACCTACCTTTGGGTGGAGCTTGGTCTCCAGACGGTTCATGAAAAGACCGCAACGATGATCAACCGTGCCCATGACTTTGATTGCTACAAAGAAGGCGTCGATAAACTGCGCAAACACGGCATCCGCGTATGCTCCCATATCATCAATGGCCTTCCTCAGGAAGATTACGGCATGATGATGGAAACAGCCCGTGAAGTCGCCAAACTCGATGTGCAGGGGATAAAGATCCATTTACTTCATCTATTAAAAGGGACACCGATGGTCAAACAATATGAAAAAGGCCTGCTCGAGTTTCTTGACCGTGATGATTATGTCAACCTGGTATGTGACCAGCTCGAAATAATCCCTCCAGAAATGATCGTTCACCGCATTACGGGTGACGGTCCGATTGATTTGATGATCGGTCCAATGTGGAGCGTCAATAAATGGGATGTCTTGAATGCCATTGACGCCGAATTGAAACGCCGCAACAGCTGGCAGGGAAAAAATCATCACATGGAGGTACAATCATGAAGCTTGATCGAATTTTGCCATTCGCCAGGATTTTGCTGGAAAAAGCGGTCCGTCCCGGGGATATAACCATAGATGGCACGATGGGCAACGGTTTTGATACGGCCTTTCTTGCAGGGCTTACAGGTGTAAACGGACATGTCTATAGTTTTGATATTCAGAAAGAAGCGATCCAAACCACAGCGGCAAAACTGAACGCCGAGAATTTACATGAGCGCTGCACCCTCATTCACGATGGGCATGAACATTTAAGCAAATACATCAGGAATGAACATTCCGGAAAGATCACAGGTGCCATTTTCAACCTAGGCTACCTTCCTGGCGGGGACAAATCAATCATAACCCAAGCCGATACGACGATATCAGCCATTGAACAGCTGTTCGAACTGCTGGCGCCTGAAGGCATCATCATCCTCGTCATTTACCACGGTCATCCAGGGGGATCGGAAGAACGGGATGCATTAATGGATTATGTAGAGAACTTCCCTCAACAGAAAGCCCATATCCTGAAATACGGGTTCATCAACCAAGCAAACAATCCGCCATTCATTGTCGCGATTGAAAAGAGATGATGACTTTTGACACCGTTCGATACGAACGGTGTTTTTTATCGCAGGCAGCAGAATTGCCAATCATAACTTTTTGAATTTTTCGTCTATAATGATTACAATGATAGAAAATAGATAAGAGGGTGCAAAAAATGGAACATTTGCCCACTTCAATACTGACGGATATATTGACTGAAAAAATCAAAAGGGATTCAAGTGAGCAATACGGGGATTTTGTCAGCTCGCTTAACTCGTTGACAGAAAAACCAAAAACCATGGAGGACCTCAAACAATTCGATCATCATTTTGATAAGTTCCTGTCACAGCTCGATTTAATGATTTCCACCCAAAACCATGAAGCAATCATGAATATGAAAGCGACGCTTTTGGACCTATTCGCCAATGACTTGACCTTCAAATCCATTTATCTTCTATCGACCGCATTATCCAATAAAAAAGAACTTACACATTTAAACCAATTTATGTATCCGGTTACTTTCTGGGCACCGGTCATCAAATCAAACGAAATGCTTAAAAACGCAGGCTGATCCAAATAAAAAAAGCTGCCGAGATCTAACTTCGGCAGCTTTTTCATTTATCGTGACAGTATGTACTGATCAAACGACATACCCTAATATCTTTAAACGGTTTTCAACAAAACTCAGCGCATATTGAAATACATCATCACGCTCTGGTTCATTGAAGATTTCATGATAAAGCTTCGGCCATTCCTTATATTGCTTTTCACTGGCCAAGTTATAATTAAACCACTCACGAACAGCCTTCTTATTCACGATTCGGTCATCTCCGCCCTGCATGACCAAAAGCGGCACATCCTGAAATTCAGGAATCTCTTCAAAAGCATCTTTCATGGCCTGTGCAAGCTCCCGATACCAGCGAATCGAAACCTTCGTGATATATAATGTATCGTTTCTATCGGATTCACGAATTTCCGCACTTCTCGTCGCCATTTCAGGTGTCAATCCGGAATCTACCCTGAACATGGGCATCACGATGTTCAAACCATGCGAGATGGTTGTAAGGAACTTCGGCGGCTTCGTCACGAGGCCCAAGCATGGAGAAGAAAGAATCACCCCTGCAATGTCCCATTCCTCTTCCTGAAGAAGGCGTATCGAAATCAAACCGCCCATGCTGTGTCCAAGTAAAAAGACCGGCAACGAATATTCGTAAGCCTCTTCTATCCAGCTTTTCACTTCATCCAAATACTCATCAAAGGAATCGATATGTCCCCGGTAGGCGCGAGTTGTCATACCCTGCCCAGGAAGGTCGCCCATGACGACATGGTATCCAGCTGAAAGCCACATTTGTGTTACCCACTTATAACGTCCGTGATGTTCCATTGCCCCATGAATGATGACAATGACGCCCTTTGCGTCTCCTTCTGTCTCCCATTTCCACATTCGAAATCCCCCTTTCACTTTTCACTTGTTGTATACGATCCATGATAGTCAAAATAATATATATAAATTATAACCATATTCGTGATTTTCGACAAAAAAGAAATCTAACAAGTTGTACATTGCTATTATAAATAGCCAAGTATATTTGCATACGGTATATTAAAATAATACATAAAAATATTCACTTCGGAAAGGAAATGATTGAAAATGATTATTTATCCGTATAAAGGCAAAGAACCTGAAATCGCTGAAAGCGCTTATATTGCCGAAAATGCTGTAGTGACAGGTGATGTCAAAATCGGCGACGAAACATCCATTTGGTTCAATTCCGTCATTCGCGGTGATGTATCCCCAACCATCATCGGGAAAAAAGTCAGTATACAGGATAACAGCGTCCTGCACCAAAGCCCAAATAATCCATTGATCATCGAGGATGAAGTGACCATTGGCCATCAGGTCATTTTACATAGCTGTAAAATCCGCAAAGGAGCTTTGATCGGCATGGGATCGATCGTACTTGATGAAGCCGAAATCGGCGAAGGTGCATTCATCGGTGCCGGCAGTCTCGTTCCCCAAGGTAAAGTCATTCCACCGAACATGTTGGCATTCGGACGTCCAGCTAAAGTCATTCGCGAAATTAACGAAGAAGATCGCCAGGATATGGAACGCATCGTACGTGAATACGCCGAAAAAGGCCAATACTATAAAACGGCGGAACGAATAAAGTAACTCACGTGTAATTGACTGAAAGTTATGAGTATTGCACTGAAACTCACGAGTAAACGTTCCAAACTCACGAGTAATTGCACTAATTCACGAGTAAATTGCTCGAACTTACGAGTAAATTGCTCTAATTCACGAGTAAACGGCTCGAATTCACGAGTAATTGCTACAAATTCACGAGTAAACCGCTCGAACTCACAAGTAAATGCTGCAAACTCACGAGTAAACGGCTCGAATTCACGAGTAATTGCTACAAATTCACGAGTAAACGGCTCGAACTCACGAGTAAATGCTACATATTCACGAGTAAACGGCTCGAACTCACGAGTAAATTGCTCAACTCACGAGTAAATGCTACAAATTCACGAGTAAACCGCTCGAACTCACGAGTAGTTGACCCAAACAAACTTGTAAACGCCCTGACTCACGGCGTATTGCACGTAACTTGAATTTCTTTGGGATTTCTTGAATTATTCCCGCTGAAGGCAAAATTAATCCATAAAAAAAGGTGCCTCGCTAATTGCGGGACACCTTTTTCTATATGGATTACGCTTGTGCTTTTAATGTTTCTGCTTTGTCCGTGCGTTCCCATGGAAGATCGACATCTGTACGGCCAAAGTGTCCGTAGGCAGCTGTTTGTTTGTAGATCGGGCGACGAAGGTCAAGCATTTTGATGATACCTGCTGGACGAAGGTCGAAGTTAGCGCGAACTAGGTCAACAAGGACTTCTTCGCTAACTGTACCAGTTCCGAACGTATCAATTGAGATAGATACAGGCTCTGCCACACCAATTGCGTATGCCAGTTGAACTTCCGCTTTGTCGGCAAGGCCGGCTGCCACGATGTTTTTCGCAACGTAACGAGCAGCGTATGCAGCAGAACGGTCAACTTTAGTAGCATCCTTACCAGAGAATGCACCGCCGCCGTGACGAGCGTAACCGCCGTAAGTATCAACGATGATTTTACGTCCAGTAAGACCAGCATCCCCTTGAGGTCCGCCAATTACGAAACGGCCAGTCGGGTTGATGAAGTACTTAGTATCGGCATCGATCAATTCAGCTGGAACGACTGCTTTGATCACATGTTCTTTTAGATCGGCTTGAATTTGTTCAAGCGTAATTTCTGCATCATGTTGTGTAGAGATAACGATCGTATCTACACGTACAGGAACGTTATTTTCATCATATTCCACAGTTACCTGTGTTTTACCATCAGGGCGTAGGTAAGCAAGAGTTTCATCTTTACGAACTTGAGCCAAGCGGAATGAAAGTTTATGCGCCAATGAAATCGGAAGCGGCATAAGCTCTTCTGTTTCATTACAAGCAAATCCGAACATAAGACCTTGGTCCCCTGCACCGATTGCATCGATTTCTTCCTCTGACATGTTTCCTTCACGAGCTTCCAATGCTTTGTCGACACCAGCTGCGATATCGGCAGACTGCTCATCAATGGAACTTAACACGGCACAAGTTTCAGCATCGAAACCGTATTTCGCACGTGTGTAGCCAATTCCTTTAATCGTATCACGAACGATACGCGGAATATCCACGTAAGCGGACGTTGTAATTTCACCAGCAACAAGTACAAGACCTGTAGTTACGCTAGTTTCACACGCAACACGTGCATTTGCATCCTTAGCTAGGATAGCATCTAAAATGGAATCTGAAATCTGGTCACAAATTTTGTCCGGATGGCCCTCTGTAACAGATTCAGAAGTAAATAGACGTTTCTTTGACATCATATTTCCTCCTTGGAAGTTAGTATGTTGCAGGCAAAAGCCTGATTTTTACGGAACTCGTTTCCCTCATTAGTTTCAACTATAGACACAGAATTACTTAAAAAAACACAAAAACCTTCCCTGGCAAATGAGGAAAGGTTTAACATTCTGTCTTCTATCCTTTCACTCTTATCGTTCAAGGGTTTTTTACCTTGCTCAGGTTAGCACCATCACCACTATTCCTTGAAGACCTTCGCTTTATTTTCGGCGATCGATCTTGGAGTCAAGTTCAATATGGCAGGTTGCTGGGTTTCAAAGGGCCTGTCCCTCCACCAACTCGGGATAAGAGAATCCGTACAATTTAAGATATTATCGTATCTGGCAGGAACTTGTCAATGCTTTTCTAAAAAGAACATTTCCACCCAGAATGGCGTTCATTTGAAAAAACATGTTGATACAACGTCCTAGAAGGGTTTACAATGCAAAACACGAATAGAAATGCTGTAAATTGCCATTAATAATAAAGGAATGAGCATCCGAAAAGAAACGACATCCTGACTTTCCCTTTAGACATATATTGTTTACTTACTTCCTATTAAAATAAAATTTTCTTCATGAAAGTTTATGCGATAATCCTGAATCGGTTCCTGCCGGATTAAAATGATTAACGCGACCAACTGAAAATAATCACAAATTAAAATAAATAGTATAGACTAATTAAATGAATGTGTTATACTAATTGTAATCTAAAAACTTAAACAAAGGAAGGTACCTCATATATGAATTCTGTAGACGTTTCTAATGAGTTACACCAATTATTAACAGGAAACAATGTGCAAACTCAACTTTCAGTTCCTCAATTGGTCGAAAAAGTATTAAGCAGAAATGAAGGCGTTCTAACATCTACCGGTGCGGTAAAAGCTGAAACTGGCAAATATACAGGTCGTTCACCTAAAGATAAATATATCGTGGAAGAAGCATCAGTTAAAGATAAAGTCGATTGGGGTTCAGTGAACCAGCCAATTTCCGAAGATGTGTTCAATAAACTATATAATAAAGTAGTTGACTACCTAAAAGCAAAAGAAGAGATTTTTGTTTTTAAAGGTTTCGCTGGTGCAGACGAATCATCACGTCTTCCTATCCGTGTTGTTAATGAATATGCTTGGCATAACCTTTTCGCCCATACTTTGTTCATCCGTCCAAACGAAGAGGAACTGAGAGGTCACGAAGCTGAATTCACAATCCTTTCTGCACCTAACTTCAAAGCAGACCCGGAAGTTGATGGAACTGCATCCGAAACTTTCATCATCGTTTCATTTGAACGCCGTACAATCTTGATCGGCGGAACGGAATATGCAGGAGAAATGAAAAAATCGATCTTCTCGATCATGAACTACTTACTTCCAGAGGCTGGAATCCTTCCAATGCATTGCTCTGCTAACGTAGGACGTGAAGGGGACGTCGCTTTATTCTTCGGACTGTCCGGTACAGGCAAAACGACATTGTCTGCAGACACTAGCCGTAAACTGATTGGCGATGACGAGCACGGCTGGTCTTCTAACGGCGTATTCAACATCGAAGGCGGCTGCTATGCTAAAACGATCAACCTTTCACGTGAAAAAGAACCGCAAATTTTCGATGCGATCCGTTTCGGTGCCGTACTGGAAAATGTTGTTGTTGATCCGGATACACGTGAAGCGAACTATGATGACAGTTCATTGACTGAAAACACTCGTGCTGCTTACCAAATGCAAGCGATCGATAACATCGTGAACCCAAGTATTGCAGGACACCCAAATACAATCATTTTCTTGACAGCTGATGCTTCAGGCGTTCTGCCTCCAATCAGCAAGCTTTCCAAAGAACAGGCAATGTTCCACTTCCTAAGCGGATACACTAGTAAATTGGCTGGTACTGAAAGAGGCGTAACTTCACCGGAAGCTACATTCTCCACTTGCTTCGGTTCACCATTCTTACCGCTTCCAGCTACACGCTATGCTGAGATGCTTGGTGATAAAATTGACGAGCACAATGCAAAGGTATACCTTGTCAACACTGGATGGACTGGCGGTGCATACGGAACTGGAAGCCGCATGAAACTTGCTTACACTCGTGCAATGGTACAAGCTGCACTTGAAGGTGAATTAGCGAACATCGAAACGATCAAAGATGACATCTTCGGTTTGGATATCCCGCTTCATGTTCCTGGTGTTCCTGATGAAGTGCTTCAACCGATCAAGACTTGGGCAGATCCTGCAGCTTATAAAGAAGCAGCAACAGACCTTGCCGCTCAATTCCGTGCAAACTTCAAGAAATTCAAAAGCGTTCCAAGTGAAATCGAGGAACTTGGCGGACCGACAGCTTAATAAATCTTTCACAAAAGGACCAAGCTCTTGCTTGGTCCTTTCTGTTTGTCGCCAAGAAATGTCTCTTCCCGAACATTGATTTTAAAACAAGAGTATGTTTTCCTTCATGGTTTTAAGCCAAGTAGGGCGAAAAATGGCGTCTACGGTCGAATATAGTGCTGGGCAGGGCGTAAAACGGCATCTGCCGTCGATATTAATGCCGTATATGGCGAAAAGACGGCGTCTGCGGTCGATTAATGCCGTATATGGCGAAAAGACGGCGTCTGCGGTCGATTAATGCCGTATATGGCGAAAGACGGCGTCTGCGGTCGAATAACGGACTTGCCGAGACCCCGCCAGATGCCCGCGGCAAGAGGCTTGGCAGACGGACAGTCTCGGCGGAAAGGAAGCTGAATTCCGAAACTAACTGGAACGATACTACAACTGAAAGGCCCAAGCTCTTGCATGGTCCTCTTCATTGGAAAAAGGGCACTGTCATAGTCAGCGCCCCCTTTATCCTTATTCCACTAACGATGTTTGTCCAAGTTTTTAGATGATCGCTTTATTCCTGGCTTTTTTCATGGACATCGTTTTGTATTGATATATATTGCCCAGGTTGGCCACCGGGACATCTGTTTTAGTTGCATCAATGCAATTGCGTGTATCCAATATCAATTTATTGCTCATGAGATTCGATAGCTTATCATAATCCACTTGTTTAAATTCATCATGGTCAGTCAGGACAAGTATCAAGTCGGCATCATTTACAGCGTCTTCCACAGATACGACTGGCATCTTTCCGGATTGGACATGAGGGTCATGCAAGGCTACATCCATGTTGTCCATCCCCATCAAGATATTGACGACATCAATGGCGGGACTTTCACGAATATCATCTACATTTCCCTTGTATGCAAGACCGAAAACAGCTACTTTTGGCTTCCGGATCCCCTCTAGCATCATCCTTACGGAATTAACGATGTAATAAGGCATCGATACGTTGGTATCACGGGCCAATTTAATGATTCTCGCATACTCTGGTGCCTTTGCAACGACGAAATACGGATCGACCGCTAAACAATGGCCGCCAACTCCAGGTCCTGGTTGGTGAATATTGACACGAGGGTGTTTGTTTGCCATCGATATGACATCCAAAACATTGATATCCAGCTCGAAACAGATTTTCGTGAGCTCATTCGCAAGGGCGATATTGACATCCCTGAAGGTGTTTTCCATCAGTTTGGACATTTCAGCCGTTTTCGCATCCGTCTGAATGATCTCCCCTTGAACGAAAGTTTTATAAACAAGACTTCCTTTATATGAGCATGTTTCCGTGATGCCCCCGACGATACGGTTATTATGAACCAACTCTTCAAGAATCCTTCCAGGTAAAACACGTTCCGGACAATGAACGAGGAAAATGTCTTTTCCGATGGTAAGGCCCGTCCTCTCGATCATCGGTTTAATATGATCATCCATACTTCTCGGCGCTATCGTCGATTCGACAATGATGACATTCCCTTTTTTGATAAAAGGAAGAATGTTGGAGGTTGCATCCATGACATGAGTTAAATCACAAGATTGGTGTATGTCCTTTTTATTTGGTGTAGGCACCGCGATAATGAAAACATCCGCATGTTCCGGGCTTAACGCAGCTCGGAACTTATTGGAAATAAGCACTTCTTGCAATACCTCTTCCAAACCTGGTTCTTCAATATGGAGCCTGCCGCTATTCAAATTGGAAATAATCTCAGGATGGATATCCACGCCGACAACATCGACACCGTGTTTCGCAAACATTAAAGAAGTCGGAAGTCCTATATAACCAAGTCCGATTGTACAAAGTTTCATATAAACCACTCCTATCTATTTTTCTGCTACGCTCACATTTGTTAGGCTGTTTGATAGATTTCGATAAAGATTTCCTTCTCTTGTTTCCAATTGTATTTTTGTCGTGCCTTCAGGCAGTTATTGCTCATTTCCGCCCTTTTTTCAGGATGTTTCAATAAGTAATTGACACCTTCGGCAATTGATTTTGGATCATGTGAATCGACACACACACCGATTTTTTCCGTATCGACAACCTTTTGAATTTCAGGAAAGCTGCAAGCAACCACAGGCACACCGCTCATCATGTATTCAAACAATTTATTTGAAGATGCGGAGTAGTGATTAAAGCAGACATTATTCAATATCTGAAAACCTAAATACGCATTTTTTGTATAATGAAGCAGCTCGTCGACCGGAACCTTCGGCAGGAACTTCACACGATGCTCCAGATTCATGTCGCTTACTTTTTTCATTAATTCGTCCTTGATCCTTCCATCCCCGATAAAAACTATCGTCCCGCCTTCGATCATCGGTACAGCATCAACCAATTGCTCTAACCCTCTTCCCATTTGCACGCCGCCTTGGTATAACAATATCGGTTCATTCTCTGGCAAATCGAGCAGCTCATGCAAATTCACTGCCGTACTTTCCTCAGGATTGGTTGGAATCGGGTAGTTATGGACCACCTTGGGATACAGACCATATAAGTCTTCGTTATACTTAGCTCTCGTATGGTTTTCGGCAATCATTTCATCGACGAACATTAATAGGAATTTCTCCATCATCCCATAAATTCGGCTATTATATCCCGTTCTGCTCGTTTGCACCTCATGCGAGTCATAAATCAGCTTTTTTCTTCTCAACCATTTACTGCTGATCGCTCCCTGCATGAGCGTATTCAAGTCATTCGAATGATAAAAATCATATTTCCCTTTCCGGCCATGATAGATCATTTGACCAAAAATATAGCTCCTTGTTAATAGGGTCGGCAGCTTCGTTTTAGTGATGATCATGGTGCCCATCGCAAGGAGTGCAAGGGAACCGAACAGTATTCCCGATCCCAGCCAGCCGTTGATCAAGTTCAGGTTCCACAACGTATTCCAGACCAATAAGGCCAATAGAACGATTTCAAACTTCTTTTTCTTCAATTTGCCTACGATCCTGAGAATCCTATGAAGCGCCTCCCAGCGGTTATTCACCCTAGTGACGGAGAAACCATTTTGGTGTTTCTCCTTTTTGGGCATATCCTTGATCTTCCAGTTATGAATGGCAATTAAATCGACTTCATAACCCGCTTCAGTAAGTGCTGTGCACTCTCTTAAAACCCTCGCATCGTTTGTAAAGTGATTCCACACGAACATACATACTTTCTTCGCCATGTTGTCCTCCACTTCCGGATTTTTCAGCCTGACGCTTCCATCACATTGATGAGACCTTTAATATTTTTAGACCATTGAAAATGTTGTTTAGCATACCGATGACCGTTTTCCCCCAGTTCTTCACGAAGGGTTGGATCTGAGGCCATGGTCAAGATATGCTGACAGATTTCATCAACCTTCCTGCTCTCTGCCACCAGCCCGCATTTCGCCTCTTTGAGCATCTTCTTGGCCCTGCCGTCCACATCACCGACAATCGGTTTTCCGACACACATATAATCGATGATTTTACCAGGCAAAACCTTATTGAAGACTTCTTTTTCAACCAAGCTCACATAGGCAATATGGGACGTTGAAACTTCATGAAGGGTCACTCTTCGGTTCATCGCATTAATCATCTTAATATTAGTCAGCCCTCTAGAGCTTATCTCCTTCTCCACTTCGGATATCCGATATCCATATCCAATCATCGAGAACTCGATTTGTTTATGTTCCCTTAGCTTTTCAGCCACGGCTATCAGTTTTTTCAAGTCCTGAGCCAGTCCGATATTCCCCGCATAAACGACCTTGATTACTTTTTCCGATACGGGTGTAAGCAAATTCTTTAACGTCAGCTCATCCGCAGTAAGCGAATTAGGGATGAATTGGATGGCCTCCTCCTTGACTCCCTTTGCAACGATATAATCCCTGAAACCAGGACTATTGATGATAATAAAATCCGAATGCCGATATAGCTTCCTTTCCAGGAAGAAAGCGATTTTCAAAACCCACTTATTAGTGAATACCCCAACTCCTATCAGCGATTCCGGCCATAAATCCCTGACATCGGTAATGAGTTTCGCCTTCATCTTCTTCTTGGCGATCAACGCCGCAAATGTCGGGAAGATCGGCGGGGTTGTGGCAAACACATAATCATATTTTTTTTCGAGACGGATGATTGTATAAATGAAAAGCCACATCGCTTCAAGATAATGAAGCAAACGCTTCCCCATATTGCTTGTATACCTCTTCACTTTGTCCGGTTTAATCCTGATGACATCTTCTTCAATGCTTTCTTCATCCCAAAACTTTGTATCTTGATATAAACTTTGATTAGGATAACTCGGCTTCAATGTGATGACCGTTACCTCAAATCCGTTTCTTTTCAAATGGAGATATATATTTTTCATTCTATTTCCCGCACTTCCGATTTCCGGATAAAAGTTTTGTACGATCATCAGGACGCTTTTCATATTCGCCTATCACCTCTATTCTGCTTAGCTATGCTTCCTGCTTTATATTGTAAATGCCAGTTATTAACTGAAGGTTAAAGAAATATAAAGTCCTCATTAATATTGTAAAAATTCTGTTAATTATTGTTTCATTTTTAAATTTCCCATGAACTTCCCGTTATAATGGTGGAGACATTCAGAAGAGGAGGAAATGAGCATGCCTAAACAACGTATAAAGGTCATGACCGTATTTGGTACAAGACCAGAGGCTATCAAAATGGCACCAGTCGTTTTGGAACTGAAAAAGCATCAAGAAGAAATAGAAACCATCGTGGTGGTCACCGCCCAGCATAGGGAAATGCTCGACCAAGTCTTGCAATGTTTTCAAATAAAGCCTGATCACGATTTGGATATGATGAAGGATAGACAAACATTAGAAGAGATTACAACTCGAGGGCTTGAAAAATTGAGTTCGCTCATGAAAGATATAAAACCGGATATCGTCCTCGTTCATGGGGATACAACGACAACTTTCATCGCAAGCTTGGCCGCCTTCTATAATAAGATACAGATTGGTCACGTTGAAGCTGGTCTCCGTACTTGGAATAAGCATTCACCGTTCCCTGAAGAAATGAATCGACAGTTGACCGGAGTCTTGGCTGACTTGCACTTTGCGCCTACCAAAAGGGCTGCTGAAAATCTCCTAGCGGAAAATAAGAACAATGATTATATCCATATTACCGGCAACACTGTCATCGATGCCTTGAAAACAACGATACAAAAAGACTACATGCATCCGATTCTCTCCGGGTTGAATGGTGATAAAATGCTATTAATGACCGTACACCGCCGTGAAAATATCGGAAAACCCATGGAAGGAATATTCCGTTCCGTGAAACGGCTTCTTGATGAACACGGGGATATCCAAGTTGTTTTCCCCATTCATAAAAACCCAGTCGTTCGCGAAATCGCTCATGAGATTTTCAACGATAATGATAGGCTGCATATAATAGAACCTTTAGAGGTGATTGATTTCCATAATTTCGCGGCTCGTTCACATCTAATCCTGACAGATTCCGGGGGCGTTCAGGAAGAAGCCCCATCACTAGGCGTTCCCGTTCTCGTGCTGCGCGATACGACAGAACGTCCGGAAGGAATCGACGCTGGCACTCTCTTATTGGCAGGGATTGAGGAAGATCGAATTTACCAATTGACCAATAATCTGCTTACAAGCGAAGAGGCCTATAGAAAAATGGCGACAGCTTCAAACCCATATGGAGATGGATTCGCTTCACAGCGGATTGTCGAAATCCTGTTAAAGCATTGCGGAATGAAATCCCCCCTTCCTTTATGAAAAAGCACAAGAAAATAATGAAAAAAGCCTGTCACGTAAGCGGCAGGCTTTTTCTATGGGTGATCAAAAACTTTAAATTGCTGGGAGGTGTTTAGGTGTTCGAGGAAGATCCCAAGTGTATTAAATGTGGTAAAGAAATTAAGGGGGAAGAAGTCGTTCTTGTGAAGATGCGTTATCCGAAGCGTAAAGGGATGTCTGAAATAAAGGCATATCTAAAAAATGAAGGAAGTTTCATCTGCGAAGTTTGTTTTGATAAGGAGGATAAAATCTCCCTGCCGAATTGATAGTCTTGACACGAAACAGGAGGATTAGCATGAAAAATCAAGTTACCCCCTAGCTAAGTATGGTAAGGTCAAGGGTCAATTTGGCGTTCACCGGGACTTGAATTTCACAAAATGAATGTATAAATGGCCGCAAATACGCATTGTATCTCCGGCCATTTTTAATAGGAATCATTCGCGGAAACCATCCATCAAAACACATGAAAATAATTAAGGACATTTTTTCCAATCAATAAAACCGTGACGCAAATGAATAATATCCGTACATAGGAAGCACCTTTCTTAATTGCGAAGTTCGTTCCTGCCAATGCTCCTGCGACCATTGCAATACCCATCGGAATTCCATAGGCAAAGTTGACGGTCCCCATGGATAAGAAAATGATAAGTGCGGCAATATTGCTTCCAAAATTCAATATTCTTGCATTCCCGGCAGCCTGGACAAAATCAAACCCGATGATCAAAAATGAAAATAATAAAAAGGATCCTGTGCCCGGTCCAAGAAAACCATCATAAAAACCAATCGCAAATATTATGACTATCAAAAGAATCATTTTCTTCCTTTTCAGCCCTTTATACTTTGCGTCTTTACCCCAATCCTTTTTTACCAACGTATAAATCGCGACAATGACCAGCAAAATCAAAATGAGGGGCTTCAGTATCTCTGCGGAAACGAAATGTACAACGTATGCTCCTAACGCCGCTCCAATCACTGTAATAGGAAACAGCTTGATGACGAATTTGAAATCCACTTTTCCAGCCCGAATGAATGAAATCGTACTTGTTAAAGATCCCATTGTCCCCGCCAGCTTGTTAGTGGCAAGTGCTGCTGAAGGCGAAATCCCCGTGAACAATAAAGCTGGAATGGAAATTAATCCGCCCCCGCCCACAACGGAATCGATGAATGCGGCAATAAAACCCGCAAGTACTAAAAATAGCAAAGTATAGAGATTGATATCCTCCATATATTCCCCTTCTTTCAAAAGCACTATCTATAATGCCTTCTCATTTTTCTACCAGATAATCGAATAACCTTTCCTCTGAAATGACCGTGAATCCATGCCGCCTAAGCAAAGCCGCAGTCACTCCATTCCCGACCTTCTTCTCCCCCTTGAATTCCCCATTATAAATCGTGGCACTTCCACAGGATGGACTATTTTCTTTTAAAACAACTAACGTCGCCCCTACCTCCTTGGCTTTCAATAATGTAAGGTTCGCTCCCTTTATGTACAGTTCCGTTACATCCCTGCCCGACTTTTCGATGATCTTCGCTTTTCCATCAAGGACATCCCCACCTTCACCGCCAACTATCTCCGCAGGATCCCTCGGTGTCGAAAAACCGCCAAGCAACTCAGGACAAACCGCTATAGCCTTTTTCTCCTTCACTAATTCCATAATTCCATCATCCAAGCTGTGTGTACCATTGTATCTTACCTCAAGACCCGCTAAACATGAGCTCACCAAAATCATCAAATCACCCCACCTCATTCGCTTTACACCATTTTACCATTCTTTTAATGACAATCATTTCGAAGATTGAATCCACCAGGAATTTTGCGCTGATAAGATGTCGGCTGGAATATTGGCGTGTAAGTCGAATTTTGGGAGTTTACGGTCGATTTCATTGGTGAACAGGTCGAATTATTTGCGCACATGGTCGAATTATGCAACAATTCAAAAAAAGCGCTTGCTGCGAGTCGATTCCCAGCAAGCGCTTGTCTATTTAGTTAGTTGAGTTCAGTGATAGTAGTTGGTACGTAATGATGGTCTTTTCACTTGTCCATTCAATTTTTTGGATAACGGCTGTTCCGCTTGAGTCAGATTGAATCGTCTTGCGGACATCGATTGGAATATCGATAGGGTATAACCTGTAACCATCTTTCGACAGCCGAAAAATGTTTTCTTCTTCACGGGTTTCGTTCCCTTTTGTAACGATCATGGTATTTAGCTCCATAGGCATGCCCATGTGAATCTCCTCCTCTTGCCAATATATACTTCATTCTATCATTATTCGGTTTTACTTTTCATCCAAGATGTTAAATCTTCGACTACTTTTCTATTCACGGCCGGTGGGAAGTAATGCGTAAATTGAGGGAAATACCAGCTTTCGACCTCTTTGTCGTGCATTTTCAACCTTTTTTCCAAACGGTACGCGTGTTCAATGGCGACATTGGCATCTTTTTCACCATGAATGATCAGAACGGGTACATTCAAATCTTCAATAGCAAACAATGGCGTACGGTATTCATACTGATCGGGACATTTTTTAGGTGTTCCGCCAATGACCCGCTTCATCATCCGACGCATATCGACACGTTCGACATATGTTAAAAACATATCCGACACACCTCCCCATGTGACGATCGACGCTGCATTCCTGCAGTATATCCCAGTCCAAAGCGCCATGATGCCGCCACGGGAAAATCCGAGGATATGAATGTGATCCTTGTTCACCCGGGGGTGCCGTTCAAGAAGATTGAAGCCTGCTATCGCATCGAATCTATCTTCGCCTCCAAAATCCTCATCTCCCTCCCCTCCTTGATTTCCACGGTAAAAAGGGGCAAAAACGATGAAACCTTCTACGGCATACTGTACGATCCTTGCAGGCCTCACCTTGCCGACATTTTTTATCCCGCCGCGTAAATATAAGAAAGCGTCATGTATTTCGCCATCAACCGGTTCAGCTAGCAGCCCTTTTACCTTCAAGCCTTGTGATATGTATGTGACTGAATAAAGATGGATTCGTGGATGCGGTGATGGAAACCGCCGTTTTGAAATAATCGTTCCGTTCTCCAATTTCCACTCTCCTTTCTCTTTATTCTTATTGTAAAACATCCGCTTGTTTTTATCCCCTGAGAGGCATTCACATTTTTTTCTTCCGTTCATACGATAATGTAGGCAAAATACCTATATATCAAGGAGGAAGGACTTTTGAAAAAATGGTGTAAAGCAGGTGTCGTGTTTTTACTTCTGTGCATGCTGGTGATCCCGCTTGGAGCATGCGGCAACAAGGAACAGGAAACAACGAAAGTCAGGGTTGCCGAAGTTACCCGCTCCCTATTCTATACACCGCAATATGTAGCGATTGAAAAAGGATTTTTTAAAGATGAGGGTCTCAGCATTGATTTGAAAACGACGGCAGGCGGCGACAAGACGATGACCGCGCTTCTGTCCGATGGGGCGGATATTGCCCTCGTCGGCTCTGAAACATCGATTTACGTTCAGGCACAAGATTCGAAAGACCCCGTCATCAACTTCGCTCAATTAACACAGACGGATGGAACGTTTCTTGTTTCACGTGAAAAAATTGACAACTTCAATTGGGATATGCTGAAAAACTCTACATTCCTAGGCCAGCGAAAAGGCGGAATGCCGCAAATGGCCGGCGAGTTCGTATTGAAAAAACATAACATAGACCCGAAAAAAGATTTGAACCTCATCCAGAATATTGATTTTGCGAATGTCGCAACTGCCTTCGCTTCCGGAACCGGCGATTTCGTTCAACTGTTCGAACCAACGGCCAGTGTGTTTGAAAAAGAAGGAAAAGGATATATCGTCGCTTCTTTCGGCACCGAATCCGGGCATCTTCCCTATACAGTTTATATGGCTAAGGAAAGCTATTTGAAAGAAGACAAAGAGACTGTCGAAAAATTCACGAGGGCTTTGAAGAAAGCACAGGATTGGGTTCAGGAAAAAGATGCTGCCGAAATTGCCGAAGTCATTCAGCCGTATTTTGAAGATACCAATATCGAGACCATGGAAACAGTTATCAACCGCTACAAAGAACAAGGATCCTTTGCCACAGACCCCATTCTTGATGAAGAAGAATGGAACAATCTGCAAAACATCATGGATGAAGCAGGCGAGCTGCCTTCACGTATAAGCCATGAAGAGCTGGTCAATACAGATTTTGCAGAAGAAGTCACAAAATAGCATAGCTAAAGGTAAGGAGGATGTCCGATGAGCTTTTTAAAAATCCAAGACATTCACCATACTTATTTTTCAAATCAGACGGCAGCGACCGCACTAGCGGACATTTCCCTCGACATTGAAAAAGGTGAATTCGTCTCTTTTCTAGGTCCGAGCGGCTGCGGAAAAACCACCCTGCTTTCCATCATCGCCGGGTTATTTCCGCCCACTGCAGGAAAGATCCTGCTCGAAAACAAACCGCTGAAAGCCAACAGTGACCTTTCAATCGGCTATATGCTGCAGCAGGATTATCTATTTCCATGGAAGACTATAGAAGAAAATATATTATTAGGATTGAAACTGATTAAAAAGGATGAAGGCCTTGAAAGAATAAAAACACTGAAACTTTTAAGTGACGTTGGATTGGGAGGCACCGGAAAATCATATCCGCGCGAACTCTCCGGAGGAATGAGGCAAAGGGCTGCACTGGCACGAACACTGGCGGTCGACCCAAAAATCCTTTTGCTTGATGAACCATTTTCGGCTCTTGATTACCAAACGAAACTGAAGCTGGAAGACCTTGTTTTTGAAACCCTCAAATCCTTCGGAAAGACAGCCGTGCTCGTCACCCATGATATCGGTGAAGCCATTGCAATGAGTGACCGCATCTATCTGTTTTCCGCGAACCCGGGAAGCGTGCACAAAATCTTCAAGGTGCCCGATGAACTGCGTGAACTCACGCCTTTCCATGCACGAAACCATCCACAGTATCAGATGCTATTCCAAACGATCTGGAAGGAGCTTGAGAGCCTTGAATATTGAACAGCTTCATAACCATTATAAAACCTCATTAAAAAAAGAAAACAGGCTCATCCGCTTTTATCAGATCCTGATTTTTATCGTTTTTTTCAGCAGTTGGGAACTTTTATCCCGGACGGAAGTGATCGATCCGCTCATCTTCAGCTCCCCAACTAAAGTATGGCATCTTTTCATACAGAAACTAGGTGATGGAACACTGCTATCCCATTCCGGAGTGACGCTATTCGAGACCGTTCTCGGCTTTATCATAGGGACACTGTTTGGAACGATCCTGGCATCCCTGCTTTGGTGGTCGCCAAGATTATCCAAAACACTTGACCCCTATCTCGTCATTTTAAATGCCATGCCGAAAGTGGCACTCGGCCCCATCATCATCGTAGCATTCGGCCCTGGCTTTCCATCCATCATCTCGATGGGGGCGATCATCTCCATCATCATCACTACCATCGTCGTCTACACCGCATTTCGCGAAGTCGACCCGAACTACCTGAAGGTACTCCAAACTTTTGGAGCCACAAGAACACAAGCTTTTCGGGAAGCCATCTTACCCGCCTCCTTCCCAACGATCATCTCGACATTGAAAGTGAATGTCGGCCTCTCATGGGTCGGCGTCATCGTAGGGGAATTCCTTGTTTCGGCCAAAGGACTCGGCTACCTAATCATTTATGGCTTTCAAGTCTTCAACTTCACCCTCGTAATGCTTGCCTTGATGATCATTGCCGTCTTTGCCACAATCATGTATCAACTAGTAGAACTGCTCGAGCGAAAACTAATCAAAGACTAACCAAACTGCCGATAACCCTCGGCAGTTTTTCATTCATGCTTAGAATGAATTTAGTTGAGTTTCGGCCATTACTCGTGAATTTCGGTGATTTACTCGTGAATTTTGGCCATTTACTCGTGAATTTCAGCCATTTACTCGTGAATTTTGGCCATTTACTCGTGAATTCCAGCAGATTCAGTCGTTTCTCAGCAAAATGGCATCATCCAGTCTTGATAAGCTCAACGGTACAATCTCGTCTTTCATGATGAAGCTAAACTCATCACCGAGTACATCCGGCAATGCTTCCAAAAAGATCGGGCCTTCCGTTTCCAGGTAATTCTGTTTCTTCTCTACTTCACGCAATGCAGCATAGTATATTGATTTAACGAATGGCTTCACTGGATCATGTACTTTATATTGTCCTAAAAATTGCAGCTGGCCCACCAGGCCTCCTGTTTCTTCATACACTTCCCTTATGGCCGTTTCTTCAATCGTTTCCCCTGCTTCCCGCTTTCCTCCGGGGAACTCCAATCCCCGCTCTCTATGTTTGGTCAATACCCACCTTCCCTTATATCTGCTTAGCACAAAAACATGCCAAGACTCTCCAAAGACAGGATCCTCTGAGTATTCTACCTTATATCCGTTCTTATCAAGAAAACGTTTCATTTTTCCCCTTCTCTCCGTATAAGAAATAACGCTATGTCCCTTCTCTCATTATATGGGTAATAAAATACACTATCCAGCCAGAATCTGCATCACACCAAAAAAACGATGGACCCTCAATATTCGAGGCCATCGTCTGTTGGTTTTGCCTGTAAAATCCCCATGCTTTCTATATGCCGTCTTCCTTCATCAGTACCTAGAGCATAAATCATCTCGTAAATTTTTTGGAGCGTGATATCCTGTTTATCATTTTCACGGTCAAAATGGAATTGAAGGTATGGGACATGAGCCCGGTAAAAATTTTCTTCGCCTATTGAATAATTATAATCAAATAATTCACGTAACTTGATGATTTCATTATCGGTCGCCTCGATCTCGAAATTCCATGGAGAACTTTCCCTATCTTGTGTTATCTGTCCATTTGGAAGCCAAATGTAATATTTTTTCCTGTTTTCAGACACATTCATCGACCCTTTCCATATATCCTACGCTTATTTTTCACGTATTTCCCGACTTCATACAATGGAAAATTTTGTTTACAGAATAACAAAGATGTTAAATAATAGATTAAAGTATCTTTCAAAGGGTAAAACATATAATAAGCCCAAGCATCCTTTAAGATTTTTATATGCACCCAGAGGTTTTTTTGATAACCTACATATAAAGAGATAACGGATTTCTAATAAATGTGAGGTGAGAGTTTTGAAGTTAATTGAAGAATTATACAATATGTACCGTGATAAGATGACTGGTGATGAAGAAGATATTGATATGCTTACTTTTGCGGTTCTGGAACAACTTGACCGCAAGGAAATTTTCGAATTGCTTCAAGAGATGGATGATCAAGAACTGACCAATTTAATGGGCCTTTACATTATTGAAACGTTAAAAGGGAAGTTCGCTCAAAATAGTATGAACGACACGAAACCTACACATTTTCCGCCAAGGAATATTCATTAATACATACCTTGTCAGGTGTCCCTCTTTTGATGGATGCCTTTTTTATTTTTTTAACCAGAAAAAAAGCCCTGCCGAAGCAAGGCTTTTCCTATATCTTAATGTCCTAAATACGCTCGCAGCATCCAAGCATGTTTGTTTAGGCTTTTCTTCATGCCTGTCAGCATATCAGCCGTAACCGGATCTTCTTCTTCGGCAACTGCGATGATTTCCAGGAACTCTTCGGATAGCTTCTCAAAATCACTGATGACGCTTTGAACCATATCTTCTGTATTTTCATTACCTGTAGCTTCTTCGATCGTCGTTAATTCCATGTACTCTTTAAGGGTGGCAACCGGCTTTTCACCAATGGCCAATAACCTTTCAGCCAATTCATCATAGTTGGATGTCACTTCTTTATATAACTCTTCCAATTTTTGGTGAAGTTCAAAGAAGTGCGGACCATTCACGAACCAGTGGTAATTATGAATTTTCGTATAAAGAACACTGAAGTTTGCAATTTCCTTATTCACTAAAGTTCCTAATTTTTTCTGAGCCATAAATATCTACCTCCGTAGTTGGTTATACCTTTATAATTCCCTCTATTCCAAAATTGAAACATTTTCTGATTATGTTCTTATGCTAAAATGAATCTAAATTGTGAACGTTAGGAGCTGTGAAGTATGATTACGGTTTTAGTCATATCCATCATTGTGATTCTGATTGTATTGGCCTTATCGGTCCTAACAATCGGAAAAGGTTACAGCTACAAGCATACAGTGGATCCCATCGATCCTTTGCCTGAGGATGAGGGAAAAAAAGAAGAACCCGAAAAATGAAAAAAGTTCCTGTCACAAATATGACAGGAACTTTTTTATTAACCGAAAACTTTATGAAGATCTTCTTTATCTTGTGCAAGCCAGAAATTCATTAATTTCTTAGCCCCTTCAAGATCATGCAATTTTGCTTGGCCGCATTGTTTTTCGTTTGCAGCTGGAATTTCGGTAATTGTAACAGCATCCTTGAATGTATCTTCAAGAACATCGATGATTTCCGTCACTGTCGGCTCACCGCTGACAACAAGGTAATATCCTGTTTGACATCCCATTGGCGAAATATCGATTATATCAAAATGATCGTAGCGCTCGGAATGCTTACGGATATTGAATGCAAGCAAGTGTTCCAGGGTATGGATCGTATCCGGCTTCATCGCTTGTTTATTCGGCTGGCAAAAACGGATATCAAATTTATTAACAACACCGTCTGTTCCTACCTTATGGACACCGCAATGTCTAACATATGGGGCTTTAACAGCATTATGATCTAATTCAAAGCTTTCAACTGAAGGCATTTAATTCACTCCTTAATTGTATGTCATCTCTATTTTACCTTGAATAACAATATATTTCATCCTTTAAAATTAATTCTCATTATATCAATCGGAATACCAATATGCTTATTCCTTTTTACCCTTATTGGAAATTTAGAAAATATGCTATAATGAAGGGTAGTGAATTTACTCGAAAAGAGATGAAAGCATTGTGTTGAAAAAAATATTAATGGGATTCATCCGTTTTTACCAAGTTGCTATTTCTCCATTAAAACCGCCTACCTGCCGTTTTTACCCAACTTGTTCCCATTATGGTTTGGAAGCGATCAATCGTTTTGGACCTATAAAAGGAAGCTGGTTAGCACTCATCCGGATTCTTAAATGTCATCCGTTTCATCCAGGGGGCATTGACCTTGTCCCTGAAAAAAAAGAAAAAAGTGAGGACCAATAGAAAAAAACCTTGCTTTCTTTTGCAATTTTTTGTATCATACAGAAGTCAAATCGTAATCATTTCGTTTTTATCACATAACATTCAAATCGTAATCAATACGAATTATAAAGGAGCATTTCATATGATAATCCGAGCATTGCTCTCACTTTTCCTTATTACTGCGGTATTTTTGTCAGCCTGCGTCAACTCAAAGGGAGAATCGAGTAAAGAAGAAACCAAGGATGCCTTAGATATATATACGACGGTTTACCCTTTACAGTACTTCACAGAGGCCATTGGCGGGGAGTACGTAAATGTCAAGACGGTTTATCCTCCCGGAACGGATGAACACTCATTCGAACCCTCTCAAAAAGATATTGTAAAAATGGCTGAGTCAGACCTATTTTTCTATATTGGCTATAATCTTGAAGGCTTTGTAACAAAGGCTGAACCAATTCTAAGCAAAGAAGGCGTCAGTACGATCGCGGTGGGCGAAACGGTTCATCTTGATGAAGATGAGCATGCACACGAAGAGGAACATTCACATGAAGAAGACGGTCATGACCATGGGGGCGTTAATCCGCATTTGTGGTTAGATCCCATCTATTCCATTGACATGGCTAAAACCATCAAGAATGAATTAACGAAAAAAATGCCGGAACAGGAAGAATATTTCAACAATCGTTTCAACGAGCTTTCCGAAAAGCTTGAGGCACTTGATGAAAAATTCGCAACGACGATCGAGTCAGGCCGTACCAATAAGATCATCGTTTCCCATTCTGCATATGGTTATTGGGAGGAACGCTATGGATTGGAACAAATTGGCGTCACAGGACTAACGTCTTCAAACGAACCTTCTCAAAAGGAACTGGGGAAAATCGTAACCATGGCTGAAGAAGAAGACTTGAACTACGTCATCTTTGAGCAGAATATCAGTTCTAAACTAACCGAGATCATCCAAAAGGAAATGGGAGCGAAATCACTTGAGCTCCATAACCTTTCCGTGTTGACGGATAAAGATATCGAAGCCGGTGAAGATTACTTCAGTTTAATGGAAAAAAATATCAAGACACTTCAAACTGCATTGCAATAGGAAAAAAAGCGGGCCCATTGGGTCCGCTTTTTTTGTCCCCCACTATTTAATGAGTGTTTTCGTTATCCTTTAAATGCTTCTCACGGATCTTTTCCATTTTAGTCATCAATTCGGTTCCAATCGTTGATTCGAATTCCGGATAGATGACGGTCATCTCATCCATCCATTCTTTCTTTTCCTCATCTGACAGTTTATAGATGTCGATATTCGATTTTTGCTGGATTTCCTTAAGCTGTTCCTGATTCAATTCATTTGATTTGATCCATAGCCATTTCGTTGTATCATCCATCGCCCGTTGGATTTGCTGCTGAATGTCCAACGGGAGTTTGTTCCAAAACGGCTTGTTTATCATGACGACATACCCTAAATAGCCATGATCACTGATCGTTAAATATTTTTGCACCTCATATAATTTCTTGGAATAGATATTCGAAATCGTATTTTCCTGGCTGTCCGTTTCATTGATTTCAAGGCTTTTAAACGTTTCATTAAACTCCAGCTGAGAAGTTGTCGCCCCAAAATGATTGAATTGGCTTTCCAGGACTGCACTTGGCATGATTCTAAAATTCTTTCCTGCAAAATCACTTGGATGCCGTATCGGTTTACTGCTTGTAATCTGTTTATAGTTATTCGACCAAAATGCGAGTCCCTCGATATCGATGGTATTCAGCTGCTTAAGCAGCTCTTCCCCCACTTCCCCATTCAATGCTTCCTGCAAGGCAGCGTCCGTTGGGAAGACGTAAGGGAGGTCCAATAGCATCCATTTCTTTGATATGCTCGTAATTTTAGATGTAGTTGGAGCAATCATCTGCACCTTGTTTTCTTGTAATGCTTCGATTTCTTCATGATCACTATATAATGACTGATTAGGATAAACTTCAATTTTGACACGATGATCTGTATATTCATCGACAAGTTGGGCAAACCGGTTCGCAGCTAGCCCTTTAGGTGTATTTTCGGCCACGACATGACTGAACTTAATCACGATTTGATCCTTCATCCCGATCTGCTCCTCATCCTTGGGCAAATTAAAACCGAAGCTTGTAAAGAACGATTGAAATGATATATACACTGCTATCAACAGCCCCAGGCCAATTAATAATAAGTACCCCCATAATGCACGCATACCGACAACTCCTCACCGCTCACTTCACATTATCACTATTCTATCACAGCTTTTTACTGTCGTAATACAATGCTCGAAAAATAGCGAAAAGTGATAGATATTCTGTTACTATAAAGTATAGAAGTAATGGAGGAAAAACAATGGATAAATCCTTTCATATGCCCATTCAAATTAAAATCACCCTGCTATCATTCGTAATCGTCGCTTTTTCGATACTAATAGGCGGGATTTTTATATTCGGAAACATCGTTTCGGTCAGGGAAGATGAAATTGGCAAACGATCCATGATCACTGCCCATACCATTGCCGAACTCCCTGAAGTACAAAAATTGGTCCGTGAGCCCGAAGGATGGACGCAGCTCAATCCGATTATTGAAAACTTAAGGAAGATCCATCAAGCCGATTATATAGTTGTGCTCAACAATCAGCATATACGTTATTCCCATCCGGTGTTCAGCCAATTGGGGACCCCTTCGGAAAGCAATGATGAAAGCGCTGCTTTCGCTGAGCACGAGTATCTTTCAAAGGCGGCTGGCGAACTTGGCATTTCCGTCCGTGCCTTTGTCCCGATCCTTGATAAAGATAGAGAGCAAATCGGCGTCGTTCTGGTTGGTAATATCTTGCCTACGATACCGGAGTTAATCAAGGATCTGAAAGGCGAAATCGCGATCATCCTGGTCCTTACACTTCTATTCGGGGTATGCGGCTCATGGCTCATGGCAAAAAGGATAAAAAAAGAGACCTTCCAACTTGAACCACATGAAATTTCACGGATGTTGGTTGAAAGGACAGCGGCATTCAATGCGATGCATGAAGGGGTCATTGCCATAGATAATAATGAAACAATCACGATTTTCAATGAAAAGGCTAAGCAAATATTCAATATCAACGGTGCAGTCATAGGCAAGAATATCAATGATATTATACACGATACCCGTCTCCCGGAAGTGCTCGACCGGACATCTCCCATCTTCAATCAGGAAATCTCCGTTCAAAACAGGAATATTGTAAGCAACCGGGTACCAATAAAGATTGCGGATAAAACGATCGGTGCCGTGGCCATTTTCCAGGATCGCACCGATGTGACGAAGCTAGCTGAAGAGTTGACTAGTGTCAAAGCATTCGTTGAAGCCCTGCGTGTTCAAAACCATGAACATATGAACAAACTTCATACGATAGCCGGATTGATCCAGCTAGGTAATCTTGACGAAGCGCTGCATTACATTTTTCAGATCACGGAAGAACAAGAGGAATTGACCAGGTTTTTAACGAAGCACATTCACGATGATAATTTAGTGGGGCTGATATTAAGTAAGATCTCATTGGGACGGGAACTCGGAATCGAGCTCATAATGGACAAGCACACGAAATTGGACTGCTTCCCCGCTGATTTGGATCATCATGATTTTGTTTTGATAATCGGAAACCTGATCGAAAATTCATTCGCAGCGCTAAAGCATTATTCTGAGGAAACAAAACAGGTTTATTTATCCATCTATCAGGATGAACTTCATTGTCAAATCGTGCTTGAGGATAATGGACCCGGCATTCCCGAGGACATTCATAAAGATATATTCGAGTATGGTTTCACAACAAAAGGTGCGGAAGGATCAGGAATTGGTCTTTACCTAATAGACCAAATTGTAAAAAAAGCGAACGGCGAAATGAAGTTTACGACACGCCCTAACGAAGGAACAAGCTTTTTTCTTTCTTTTCCGATGCACGATATAGAGGAGAACCAAAATGACTAACGAAATTCGTGTACTTTTAATTGAAGACGACCCAATGGTCCAAGAGGTCAACAAACAGTTCATCGAGCGCCTGCCTGCCTTTAAAGTCGTTGATACAGCTTCAAATGGGCTTGAAGGTCTGGAAAAAATCAGGCAGACTAAACCCGACCTTGTCATTTTGGACATCTTCATGCCTTCTTTAAACGGGGTTGATACACTTTATCAAATCAGAAAAGAGCAAATTGATGTGGATGTCATCATCATTTCAGCGGCAAATGATCAGAAAACGATCCGAAAAATGATGCAGAACGGGGCTTTTGACTATTTAATCAAGCCATTTAAATTCGATAGGCTAAAACATACGCTGGAACAATACTTCGCTTTTCGGATGGAGGTTGAACCTGACCATCAAATTTCTCAAACCCAGCTCGACCGAATTCTCTTTCAAAATAAAACACATTCTGAAGCGAGTCCGAAATATGATGTTCCCAAAGGATTGAATGGCGCGACTCTTGAGCAAGTGACGAAGTTCATAAAGAACCAGCCTGGGTCACTATCTGCAGAAGAAGTGGCTGATGGGATTGGTATCGCCAGAGTTACAGCAAGGCGCTATCTTGAATACTTGCATGGCGAAGAAGTCCTTCAGCTTGACGTACAGTATGGCAGCATAGGCCGCCCTGTCAATAGATACCGGCTTAAAAAACCTTAAAACGCATGGGGACCGGCTCGGAACGGTTCCCTTTTTACCTTTATTCTTTACGCACCTGTCTTCCGGTCATAGAGGCCCCACTTTCTCTTCAAAAGAAACAGCTCGCACTCCTCCAAAGCCGTCACTTCTTTTATGACATAGTCAGACATGCCTCTTCTCAGTAGAATTTCCGCAATAAGGTACGGTTTTTTCATACACTCTCCCCTCCCTTTCCCTTGGTTGCCATTCTTTTAATTTCATTATACAAAATAATCCAATAAAGAAAAAATAGACAAAACCCCATTTTCCAAAAAAAATATGGTTTATCCGGCGATTTAAATGATTTTTCTAAAATCTGTAGGGTTTGCGCCCGACGCCTGCTTCGCCACTAGCATCCAGCGGGGTCTAGGTTAGCCAGTTATCCCAAGTTTTCTTTTAAAAATCATCGTTCGGGGGATGCCATTCGAAACCTCAAACTGATATTTGTTATTTATCCTATTAAAATCATTTAGCAAAAGGGTGGGATTCCTGTCCAAAAAAACACTAAATGGGTGAGTTACATAGACCGTGGGAGGTAAAAAGGGGATTATCAATATTTGATCAAAAGAGGCGGTAATGCACCTCTTTTGATGTTTCACTTGTACAGTTTACTATATGTAGTCAATTCCTTTAGCCGCTTTTCATTTATGGCAAAACCGATTCCAGCTTTATCGGGAACTTGGATCATGCCATTTTCGACAATGACTTCGGGATCGATTATATCCTCTTCCCAATAACGAGATGAAGATGATATATCCCCGGGAATCGTGAACCCTTTTAATGTGGCAAGTGCAATATTATGTGCACGTGAAATGCCAAATTCAATCATACCGCCGCACCAAACGGGCACACCATTACCCAGGCATAGATCATGGATTCTTACAGCTTCCATCCAGCCGCCGACTTTAGCCATCTTAATGTTGATCACCCCACAGCTCTGGAGCGACAGCGCACTTTTGGCATCATGAAATGAATTTATGCTTTCATCAAGGCAAATGGGTGTCTGCAGCTGTTTCTGCAAAAATGAATGTTCCACAATGTCGTCATGTCCAAGCGGCTGCTCAATCATCATCAGCTTAAACACATCAAGTTTCTGAAGATGTGGGATGTCATCAAGACTGTACGCTGAATTGGCATCTGCCATTAGCGGGATATCGGGATAGGCCCGACGTATTTCCCCTAAAAACTCCAGATCATTTTGAGGATTGATTTTTATTTTATAACGCTGATAACCAGATCCGGAAAAATCCTCGATCTGGCGCATCGCGTCTTCTATATCATTGGATGCAACGACTACACCAGCGGCCACTTCACTTCGTTCGCCGCCAAACAGCCGTCCGAGGTAGACTCCTTTCTGCTTCGCATATAAATCGAGGATTGCCTGCTCTAAAGCTGATTTCGCCATCGCATTCCGCCTGATTCCGCTCCATAAGTTCGGCAGCTCATCAGGATGCCTGATCTGACTGGCCAATGTCAGCGGGATTAAGAAGTCATCCAATATATGAAAGCATGTCTTGATCGTTTCCTCGGTATACCAAGGACTTGTAAAAGGGACAGCTTCCCCGTATCCAATCAATCCGTCTTCATCCATGGCTTCGACAATTATCACTTCCCGATCGCTTACCGTTTCGAGATGGGTCTTGAATGACCGCTTTAAAGGGGCCTTAATGAGCTTAAGGGAAATGGAGGATAACTTCATTGCCATCCCCCCATTTCCTTCTTCAGTTCCCGTCTCAAAAGCTTGCTTGCGCCATTCCGGGGAAGTTCCTTACAAAAAATCACGTTCCGGGGAATTTTATAAGATGCCAAATATCCCCTGCAATATTCCAGCAGTTCGCTCTCATCAAGCTCTGCACCTTGATGCAAGACGACAAAGGCAAGTGGGACCTGTCCCCATTTTTCATCGTCAGTCCCCGTCACCCCCGCTTCGAAAACATCAGGGTGCTTACTAAGGACATTTTCAATCTCGGCCGGGTAGACATTTTCACCGCCGGAAATGATTAAATCCGAACGTCGGTCAAGCACATATAAAAAGCCTTCCTCATCGAGATAACCAAGGTCGCCAGTATAAAGCCATCCATCGGTAATGGCCTGCTGTGTAGCGTCCAGCCGATTAAAATAGCCTTTCGTCACATTCGGACCTGAAACCACGATTTCGCCCACTGCACCCGGCTCACACATAGTGCCGTCTTTCTCTATCCGTAACTGCGAAGGAAACAAGGGCTTTCCCGCCGAGCCGATTTTTGTCATGCTATACTCCGGTGCCAGTGTCACAATCTGTGAAGACGTTTCGGTCATCCCATATGATTGATAGACGGGAATCCCTTTCTCCTTACATACCTCAAGTAAATGGACGGGTGCAGGGCCGCCGCCCAACAGGAAACAGCGAAACGTTTCCGGATAGCTCGTTCCCTTCATATCCTGCACCATCCTATTCAGCATCGCCGTCACGACCGAAATGATCGTCACGCCATTTTCCTGGATGCTCCGGTTTGCCTCCCGTTCATCGAAACGTTCTGCCAAAACGACTTTCATGCCATATATCACATTTTTCATCAGGATGGATAAACCACTAATATGAAAGATGGGAACCGCACAGTACCACGAATCCTCCTCATGCAATCCAAGGTTCAGAACAGACCCGACGGCACTCCACCAATGGTTGCCGAATGTTTGGATCACTCCTTTTGGATTTCCTGTCGTACCTGATGTATACATGATCGTCGCGGTATCCTCTAGGTAAAACTCTTGAAGTATCTCCGCAGTGCCATCCGGCAATTCTTCCATGAAATGAAGGTTCAATTCCGGGAGAATCTCACCAATATCAGAGAGTTTGCCGGAGAAGGAGCCTTCTGAAACCAAATGGGCCGTTCCACTATCCCCGATCTGCCAGGACAGCTCTTTTGCCGTTAGCTTATTATTCAGCATCACAATCTTTACACCGAGATAAAGTAGTGCATGGATAACGACGACACCATCTATATGGTTACGGAGCAAAACCGCACACGAATCGCCAGCGCCCAGACCAATGCTTGCCAGCTTACCAGCCATTTTCTCCGATAATGTATGCAGTTCAAGAAAGCTATACGTATGACCTTCAAACTCAATTGCCGGGCGATCCGGTGAGAGATGCGCCCGATTTTTCAGCCAGTTCGGCAACTTTTCTTCTGCCATTGCTGCTTACCCTCTTCCATTTTGATATAGAAAACAGCCCGGCGATTTTCCGCCAAGCTGTCAGTCTCATCGATTCACGCGTTTCATTAAGGGAAACGAGGGAATTGCCCAAAGTCCGGAGTGCGTTTTTCTTTGAATGCATCGCGGCCTTCTTTTGCTTCTTCTGTTGTATAGTATAAAAGTGTAGCGTCACCAGCCAATTGTTGAAGACCTGCAAGGCCATCCGTATCAGCGTTCATTGCCGCTTTCAAGAAACGAAGTGCAGTCGGGCTCTTCTCAAGCATTTCTTCACACCATTTAACCGTTTCCGTTTCCAATTCGTCCAAAGGTACAACCGTGTTGACCAATCCCATATCCAATGCTTCCTGTGCATTGTATTGACGACATAGGTACCAGATTTCGCGCGCCTTTTTATGACCCACGATTCGTGCAAGGTAGCCAGAACCATAACCAGCATCAAAGCTTCCCACATTCGGTCCAGTTTGTCCGAAAATTGCATTGTCAGCTGCAATCGTCAAGTCACAGACCACGTTCAAGACATTACCGCCACCAATTGCATATCCTGCAACCATGGCTACGACCGGTTTTGGAATTACGCGGATCAAACGTTGCAAATCAAGAACATTTAGACGCGGAATGTTATCTTCACCTACATACCCGCCATTTCCGCGTACTTTTTGATCTCCGCCTGAACAGAATGCTTTGCCGCCTACACCCGTTAAAATAATGACACCAATGCTAGAATCATCACGCGCCCTTGCGAATGCATCAATCATTTCAGCAGTGGTTTTTGGCGTGAATGCATTATGTACATGTGGTCGGTTGATGGACACTTTTGCAATCCCGTTATATTTTTCATACAAAATTTCATCATACTCACGTATTGTTTCCCATTGTATCGTCACCTTAATTCCTCCTTTTATTTCGCTTTAAAAACTCACTTATTATTTTACCAAACTTTTCTCCAACTTCCACATGAATCGCATGTCCCGCATCATTTATTATTTTCCATTCGGACCGCTTCAGCTTTCTCTTCATTGAGTCCGCAATGTCACAGAACTTACGGTCGAGTTCACCGGTTACAAGGAGCACAGGGAAATCAAGAGTTTGCAGTTGTTCCCAGTATGAAGCCTGACTGCCTGTCCCCATACCAAGAAGGCTATTGGAAAGGCCGGCAGGGTCATTTGCCAACCGCTGCTCCCGAATGGCCGACCTGGTTTTGGCCGACAGCCGTTTTTGACTTTCAAAAAGCGGGATGTTTTCCCATTGATCCACAAACGCTTCCACGCCATTTACAAGAATCCGTTCAGCAAGCTTCCTATCATTTCCCCTTCGAATTTCCCGTTCCCCTTCTGTTAAAAGGCCTGGTGAAGCGCTCTCCAATATCAGTGTATCAACATACTCAGGATACAAACAGGCAAATCCCAATCCGAGCCTTCCACCCATCGAATATCCAAGGATATGGGCTTTCGGGAAATGTAACACATCCAAAATATACTTGATATCCTCAGCTACACGCTTCATCTCATACCTTCGATGATCGGCTGGTGACGCAGACATGCCATGACCGATGATGTCGACCATTATCATGGTATACCTGTCACTCAGTAGCGGAATGAGGAATTTCCATGTATCCCGATTTCCCGTAAATCCATGTAAAAGTACAAGAGGATCTCCATTTCCCGTTATTTCAACAGCATAATTGACATCCTTGCTGACAATATTCATGATATTTCCCTGTCTAACACCATTTTTATTTCCTGGGAAACAAAGCTCCACAAATTTCGATGCTTTTGTAAATTGGACTCTCTTTCTGTCGGTACTTCGATGATTTTCAGACCTTGAATTTCGAATGACTCCGTAAATACCTTGTCAAACTCATCCCAACTTTGCACCTTGTTGTATTTACCGCCATAAAGCTTTGCAGTATGGGAAAAATCAAGCCCATGAGGCGTGCCGAATAGCGTTTCGAAATGTTCCCTCTCATTCGCCTGCGGCAAGAAGGAGAATATGCCGCCGCCATCATTATTAACCAGCAATATCGTGATATTTTGTTTTTGAAGTTTTGCCGCAAGCAAGCCATTCATATCATGGAAAAAGCTTAAATCCCCGATTGCCAGCACTGTATTTTTCGATACGGTGCTTACGCCAAGCGCAGTGGAAACGACACCATCGATCCCATTCGCACCGCGATTTGCCATGGTTTTGATTCCTTTTCCATTATTCAAAAAGAAAGTATCCAAATCACGTATGGGCATGCTATTCCCGACAAACAGCGTCGATTCCAATGGCATCATATCAGCAAGCAGGGCGAACAGCTTGCCTTCACTTAACTCCGATTCATCCCTGACGGAGGCCAGGGCATCCTTCGTCGCTCCGTTGACGGTCTGCCATAAGCGAAGCCATTCATCATCAGGGGAAGCAATAATTTTATCAGCAATTTTCAAACAAAAATCTTTCTCTTCGCTGTAAATCATATTCGTTGCCAATCCGGCTGGTTCACGCCAGCCTGCTCCACCATCTACGACCAAAGTGATTGCCTGTTTTTGTTTTTTCATGAATAACAATAAGGGTTTAGAAACAGGCATTGCCCCGAAACGCAAGATCACTTCCGGCCTGAAAGCCGTTTGAGCCGTTTCATCGCGTAGAAACGTATCGTACGCATCAATTATGACGGCTTTGTCGTGACTTCCGCTCCTTAACTGTGAAAGGGGATCAGCCAGTATAGGAAAAGCAAGTTTTTCCGCTAATGCGACTATGGCTTCCTTCATCTCTGGATGCGGTAATTCGCCACATACGATCATACCTTGCTTAGCTTGTGACAATGTAGTTGCAACAGCCTCCATTTGTGATGAGGACAGTGACCGTTCTCCACTGTCAATCAACACTGCAGGCGTCATTTTATTTTGCCTGTACTCCTTTGCTTTCTCCAGATCCGGAATCAATGGTTCACGAAGCGGGAAATTCAAATGTACAGGCCCTGCTGGTTCAGCTGCGGCTGTAGCCACTGCCCTTGCACCGACCGTTCTGGCATACCGCATCATCCCATCCGTGCTTTCAGGAAGTGCCATTTCGACAAACCATTTTACATGTCTCCCGTAAAGATGTATCTGATCGATTGCCTGCGGGGCTCCGACATCACGCAATTCATGCGGGCGGTCAGCGGTAAGTACAATAAGCGGCACTCTTGAATAGTAAGCCTCAATGACGGCTGGGTAATAGTTTGCTGTGGCTGTACCGGACGTACAAAGAAGTCCGACAGGTTCTTTTAAGGCCTTAGCCAAACCAAGGGCAAAAAAAGCAGCCGAACGCTCATCCACATTAATATGAATTTCGATATCAGGATGTTCCACTAGCAACAAAGCTATGGGTGTGGATCGTGAACCTGGGCTCACCACCACATGCTTCACCTCATTTTGTGCCAGCTCATCGACGAATGAAGCAGCATACGCTGTCAATGCATCTCGGTCATTCATTAAGATTTCCTCCTAAAGCACTTAACATCGGATTGAATTTAATCCCTGTTTCCCGGAATTCACTTTCGGGAGTCGAATCTTCCACTACCCCGCACCCGGCAAAGAGGGATGCCTCATTGTTCTGTATTAGGGCAGAACGTATCCCTACTGCGAATTCCCCGTTTCCATACGTATCCACCCAACCTAAAGGACCCGCATAAAAGCCGCGTTCAAGACCTTCCATTTCCCGGATCCGGACAACGGCCTTTTCTTTTGGAAGTCCGCCCATAGCAGGTGTAGGATGGAGGTTCTCGACGAATTCAAAAATCGTGACACCTTCCTTGGATATACCGCGGACCGGTGTGTACAAATGCTGGATATGACGGTTTTTCATAAGTGTCGGTTCGGCAGGAACCATCACCTTTTCGCATACAGAATCAAAAGCATTGGATATCATCGACACGACATATTGATGCTCTTGTAAATTCTTTTGGTCATGAAGCAATTCTTCACCAAGACAAACATCTTCCTGCTCATCTTTCCCTCGCCCCATCGATCCGGCAAGACAGGTTGAAAAAACTTCATTTCCCTGTTTCTTAATTAAACGTTCAGGGGTGGCACCTACAAAACAGTCACCGCCAGCCTCCAAACTGAAAATATAGCTTAATGGCTGCTCAGCAATCAATTGTTCAAGCACTTTCCCTGAATCGATGGAACGTTCAAAAACAAGTCGAAGCTCCCTTGCCAATACGATCTTGTCGAGATCTGTCGTCTTGATTTCCTGAACAGCCTCTTCGACCGTCCGCTTCCATTCCTCAGGTTCGACTTCCCTCTGCATAACCAGGGAATTTGCACCCGATCCATTGCCATCCAAGCTTTCGAAAAGGAAAGCTTCCCGTTCATTTATCATATCTATGAAGAGTTTTTCCGAATCATCAGGCGAACAAAGTAAGTTTGTCGTTAAGTAAGCTTGTTTCCCCACTATTGACAGCATGAAGGCAGGTATATAAAACAGGTTGTCCCCGAACTGATTCCACAGGAGCGTACTGTCAGTTTCATAATCAAAAGAAAAGCCACCAAACAGTAAAGGACCTGTCGCTTCTAAATCGGTCACTCCTGTTTTGACAGCAGTATTCTGCAGTTTGATCCAGCTCTTTTCGACTTCTCTATAACGTTCGGCATTCGATGCCGCTTTGAGTTTCTTAACATTGCCTAAACCGGTGATGGTTATTTCCTTTGCAGGGTCCTCCCAGAAAAAGCGTTCACCCGCGTACCGTTCTCTTCCAGCTTGATAAAATGAAAGGGGGTTGTTGCAATTAACTTTCTTAATATGACTGAATAGAACTTGATCATTCAAGTCCTTCGCCTTTTGTATAGCTGAAGCCAGTCCCTGAAACTGTTCAGTTTCCTCTGAGATAGCCAAAAAAAATCCCCCCAAATGTACATTTTAAAAGCTTTTTAACCTATTTAAAGATACACCTCCCTTGAACCTCATGTCAATAAAACGCCCCTTTACCGAACGATTCTTTCCTGCTTTTTTCCTTATTATATGAATCTTAGCGAATGTAGAGAAATATCCTTGATTCTGGAAATGCATCATCCATGAATTCCAAATATCACCCTTGCCCACTTTTCCTGCATTTATTAGGATAACCTTTTGTGCAACATTTCAATATTTGTTATAATTTCGAGAGAACCAATAATGATTTTGAGGAGAGAAATAATGCAAACAGAATACGACGGACTTCCCCTTAAACGGACCTGGAAGATTTGGTGGGAGTTAATTCGTCCACATACACTAACCGCAGCTTTTGTCCCAGTCTTACTTGGAACTGTTATTGCACTTTTGGAAGATGGAGTGAATTGGTTATTATTCGCTGCCATGATGATTGCAAGTATCCTGATTCAAGCTGCAACCAATTTATTCAATGAATACTATGATTTCAAGAGAGGCTTGGATACGGAGGAATCCGTAGGCATCGGCGGCGGGATCGTCCGTCATGGGATGACCCCCAAACTAATCATGAACTTGGCCCTTGGCATGTATGCCATCGCCTTGATAATTGGAATCTATATCTGTGCCGCATCATCTTGGTGGCTTGCTGCAGTAGGACTGGTTTGCATGCTTGTAGGCTATCTTTATACAGGCGGCCCTCTGCCCATTTCATATACACCATTCGGGGAACTCTTTTCTGGATTGTTCATGGGCTTTTTGATAATCCTGATCGCCTTTTTCATTCAAACCGGTAATGTTTCTTCAACAGCCATCTTAATTGCCATTCCAAGTGGAATATTGGTCGGGTTGATCAACTTATCCAATAACCTACGTGACCATGATGGAGATAAGGCACATGGCCGCAAAACGATGCCGGTAGTCATGGGTCGGAAAAACGCCCTGACATTCATGGCAATCATGTTCGCCTTCTCTTATCTATGGCTACTTGGGCTAGTCCTTACCGGAAGCGTAACGGCGTGGATCCTCCTTGCTTTCCTAAGCATCCCGAAAGCCCTGGCCGCAATCAAAGGCTTCGTAGGTAAAACGCAGCCAATCACTATGGTGCCAGCAATGAAAGCCACGGCCCAAACGAACACCTTCTTTGGCTTACTCATGGCCATTGGATTATTCATCAGCTATCTTATATAAATCTCCGAGGACTGAGCTCATCCGCTCAGTCCTTTTTTTCTATCATCCGTTCCATATTGTTTTCCTATCCCCCGATTCGGGTAATAGATAATACAACCATCCCACCAATATAAAATGAGATTTAGACTTTAGAAGGAGTGAATCCGATATGGCAACGAAACAACAAACGCAAAAATTCAAAAAAGAACTGCTTCAAGAAAAAAATGAGCTAGGTAATAGAATTCAAAATGATGAACAATCCGTTCTGGAGAAAAGCCAGACCGAATCCATAGGGGAATTATCATCCTATGATAATCATCCTGCTGACCTAGGAACCGAATTATTCGAGATGGAACGGAATCAAGCACTCGATGAGCATGCACAATCCGAAATGGAGAAAATCGATGAAGCTTTGAAAGCCATGGAAGAAGGTTCGTATGGCCATTGTAAAACCTGCAATAGGGAAATCCCCATTGAGAGGCTTGAAGCGATTCCAAGCACCCTCTATTGTGTCGAGCATGCCCCAGAACGTCCACTTTCACAAGAGCGGCCTGCGGAAGAGGACATACTGATTCCATCCAAGGGTGATCATTTTGAAAATCGTCATGGAATCGAAATGGTGGATAAAGAAGATAGCTTTGGTGAAGTTGCCAAATTCGGTACATCCGAAACACCATCCGATTACACAGGCGATCATGACAATTATAATGATCTTTATAAAACAGAGGATGAAACGAACGGGTTTCCTGAAGACTATGAAGGATTTGCCGCAAATGATATCGAAGGAAAAAATAGAGTGAATATACCGAACAAAAAGCAAAAGGAATATGAAGGCACACTGGAGGAAGAAAATATAGAATCCAATCTTGGAGACATTCCCTATAAACAAAAAGAAAGTTATATCAATGAAAAGAAATGAAAAAAAGAAGCATACATGAATGTATGCTTCCTTTTTTGTTATGACCCGTACGGGATTCGAACCCGTGTTACCGCCGTGAAAGGGCGGTGTCTTAACCGCTTGACCAACGGGCCAACTGGCGGAGAAGGAGGGATTTGAACCCTCGCGCCGCTCGCGCGACCTACACCCTTAGCAGGGGCGCCTCTTCAGCCTCTTGAGTACTTCCCCATGGCTCCGCAGGTAGGACTCGAACCTACGACCGTTCGGTTAACAGCCGAATGCTCTACCACTGAGCTACTGCGGAACAATGAATATGGTGGGCCTAAATGGACTCGAACCATCGACCTCACGCTTATCAGGCGTGCGCTCTAACCAGCTGAGCTATAGGCCCATATTTGGAGCGGGTGAAGGGAATCGAACCCTCATCATCAGCTTGGAAGGCTGAGGTTTTACCACTAAACTACACCCGCGAAATGGGGCGACTGATGGGAATCGAACCCACGAATGCCTGAACCACAATCAGGTGCGTTAACCACTTCGCCACAACCGCCGTAATTATATGGTGGCTCAGGACGGAATCGAACCGCCGACACAAGGATTTTCAGTCCTTTGCTCTACCGACTGAGCTACTGAGCCACAAATGTATTGAATTTTAAAAATGGCGGTCCCGACGGGAATCGAACCCGCGATCTCCTGCGTGACAGGCAGGCATGTTAACCGCTACACCACGGGACCTAATAATTGCGGGGACAGGATTTGAACCTGCGACCTTCGGGTTATGAGCCCGACGAGCTACCGGACTGCTCCACCCCGCGACGGTAATAATGAAACGATTTGCATCAAGTTTTCGTGTATATCGTTTTGTCCGCATCCATTATGTAAGGGTGTTTCAAAACAACTTGCTGCTTTTTTAAAAAAAAATGGAGGAGGTAGAGGGATTCGAACCCCCGCGGGATTTGACTCCCCTGTCGGTTTTCAAGACCGATCCCTTCAGCCGAACTTGGGTATACCTCCATGGCTTTTGAAAAGTGAATATGGTGGACCTTGTAGGACTCGAACCTACGACCGGACGGTTATGAGCCGTCTGCTCTAACCAGCTGAGCTAAAGGTCCTTATATTTATTGGTAGCGGCGGAGGGGATCGAACCCCCGACCTCACGGGTATGAACCGTACGCTCTAGCCAGCTGAGCTACACCGCCAATATAATATAAGTTTCTGATTGAAAAATGGTGGAGCCTAGCGGGATCGAACCGCTGACCTCCTGCGTGCAAGGCAGGCGCTCTCCCAGCTGAGCTAAGGCCCCATTCATTAAAAATCACGTGGTCGGGAAGACAGGATTCGAACCTGCGACCCCTTGGTCCCAAACCAAGTGCTCTACCAAGCTGAGCTACTTCCCGCAATAAAACATGGTGCGCCCGGCGGGAGTCGAACCTACAACCTTCTGATTCGTAGTCAGATGCTCTATCCAATTGAGCTACGGGCG
>NZ_JBHZPG010000020.1:0-86218 GCF_042788005.1 Peribacillus sp. YIM B13472 | reverse complement strand
TAGGCGAAAATTCAAAGAGAATTTCAAAAGGGGTTCGGAATTTTTTAATTCCGAACCCCTTTTGTCTACAAACTGAAACGAGTCTCCAATAGGCTCGTTTTTTTAATTTATAAGCAAATTTTGATCCCTTCTTATAAGGAAAAAGGAACGGATGAACATTTAATACTGAAAAAAGGAGTGGCATGTAATTAGAGGTGGAGAACCAGAGGAACTTGGTAGAGAAGGACAATAGGGTCATGTGAATAGTCAATCTATAGAAATCCGTGATACTAATCTTCCGGATGGAACTTGATTGTAATAAGGATTTCCACTACAATTTGTAGTGGGAGGTGGTAAAGGATGAATATTAAAAATTTTAAATATGATGAAGTTGGACTGAATCGTTTCTTTGGTCCATTGGAAGCTAATATCATGGAATATTTATGGGATAAAGATGAACAGAGCATTAAATCGGTTCAGAAATCATTGGAACTTGACAAACCTATCAATTTCAACACTGTAATGACCGTCATGAATCGTTTAGTAGAAAAAGGCATTCTTGAAAAGAGGTCTGAAGGGAGACTTTCATTATTTCGCCCGGTGCAGTCCAAAGCGGAGTTTTTAGAAGAGCAGTCAAAGAAACTGACTGAGAATTTGCTGGATGAATTTGGTGGGGCGGTCATAAGCCATATGCTCGATGCCATGCAAGACGCTGACCAAGGTTTAATTGAAAAATTGGAACAAAAAATCCAATCGTTAAAAAAGGATAAATTATAATGTGGAAGAGAAAGTCTTATTTTGTGATAGGCCTGAGTCTTTTAATTGCCTGTGTAGTATGGTGCCAAATGGGAGCATTTTTAGTACATATCTTTTTTGGTGTGAATATTAAAGCCAACTTTTTTAAATTTTGTTTTAGTTTATTCAAGGAAGATTCAGTATACTACTTTGTGGTCGTCATTCTGCTAAGTATAATAATATCCTATAGTATATTGAGCACATTATTCAAAATTGCAGAGCAATATTTCTTATCCAGAAGATTTAAACAAAAGCTTTTTCTTTCACAAAACGTTGATATGACAAGGTCAATAAATGAAACATTCAATCGGGTCAACAATGATATCTTAGTTGTGAACGCTGAACAGCCTCTTGCGTTTACGCTAGGTTTCAAGCGGCCTTTCATTGTGTTCAGTACTGGTTTAATTCAATTATTGGACTTTGATGAACTAGAAGCGGTAGTGGAGCATGAAGCCTTTCACCAAAAAAAATATGATCCGCTGGTAATCTTTATTTTACAGTTGATCTCAGATGGGTTATGGTTTGTCCCACTGACAAAATGGTGTCATGAAAATTACAAAATAATAAGTGAATTATCAGCCGACGAAAATGCGATTAATAAAATGGGGACTGAATTAGGCATAAGTGCCGCTTTATTGAAGTTAATTAAACATGGTTGCACTGATAAATCCTTTCCTGTCCTTGTTCACTTCTCCAATGAATCAGTTAACTATAGACTTCAGCAATTACTTGATCCACATAAATCAATTCCTTTGAGGGCTGAATCTACCACGATTTTCGTTTCAATTTATGTTTTGGTTTTACTATTGGGAATGACTATAGTGATTGTCGGATGACTTTCACTTGATTTTTTTACCATTTTACACTACACTTTGTAGTGTAAAATAAAAAAGGAGATGTGTCATGAATAAACAAGAGATCGGAACCTTTTTATTAAGAGTTATGTTAGGAATTTCATTTTTCTTGCATGGTTTGTCAAAATTCAAAGGTGGATTGGATAACACTGCAGGATGGTTTCAAAGTATAGGCATTCCAGGATTTATGGCCTATGTAGTAGGTATTATTGAATTGGTTGGAGGAATTGCCTTAATTATAGGTCTTGGAACAAGAATAATTTCTGCCCTCCTTGTTTTCATAATGGCTGGAGCAATTGTTTATGTGAAATTCCCAGCAGGTTTTATGGGGAATGGAGAAGGTACAGGGTACGAACTGGATCTAGTTCTTATGATTATTGCACTTCACCTAGTAATGAATGGAAGCCGATTCCTATCTATAGACTCTAAATTACCAAACCTTAAAAAAAGACAAGATTCAGAAATGATAGCAGGTTAATTAGAAAAAACGATATCCCGAAAAATTAAACACTTTTTAAACAGTCTTGAGGCATGAAACCGGCAATCTACTGGGGTCATGCCTCTTTCTTTTCTCCTTGTTCTTGTTTGAAATGCTTCATGGTTAGAAAAACCGATAATAAATCAATTACATTTTGGTAATCAAAAGTAGCTTTCCATGACTGCATTATCGTAAAATACTTTGCGAAATGACAATACTGCAAGTCTGGACCAAACACCTTGGAATTTTCAATTCAGCCGTTAACACAAAAAAATGGATAGTTTTCAGCAAAATCTATTGACGAACACACGTTCCTTTTTATAAAATACAATCATGGGTAATAATGGTATAGTGGTTATTGCCACTGACCAGTACAAAAGGAAGCTTGGAAATTTCTCAAGCTTGTAAAAAATCAAAGTAAAAGGAGCTATTTAAATATGACAATGAGATTATCTCCATATTTAATGATGAACGGAAATGCAAAGGAAGCGATACAATTTTACGAAAAAGCTTTGGATGCAAAAGTCGTTTTTAATCAAACTTTTGGAGAAATGCCAGCAAACCCAGAATTTCCTCTGCCAGAAGAAGCAAAGGATCTTGTAGCACACGCAATGTTAAAGGTTGGGGAAACGGACCTCATGTTTTCCGATACGTTTCCAGGTCAAACAAGTCAATCTGGAGATCAAGTCACGATCTGTATTTCAATTAATGATATGGAAAAATCAAAACGAATCTTTGAAGCTTTGTCGCATGGTGGAGAAGTGAAAATGCCGCTGCAGGAAGCCTTTTTCAGCCCTGCTTATGGGATTGTATCAGATAAATTCGGCATAACCTTCCAAATTTATACAGAGGGTCGACAATAATTTTCTCTAGTTAAATAATATCAACATGGAAATATCAGCTGTTTTAGTGTCTTTTAGTTGCAACTTAAATCGTAATTGATGAATAAATAAATCCCAATTTCTCATATATATCACTGAGAGATTGGGATTTTTAATATTGGAATTTCCTTAACGTTGTAAATCCACGTACTGCTTGCATACTCCTTATGGGATTATTGGTAGGATTCTTATCTCTTTTCATATATGCAGCCAAAGATCATCCCGCGCGGTAGCATAGCATGTAAGATAACATCATGTTTATGTATAATGTAGCGTTCATTCTCACTTTCCCATGATCCTGGATTCAATCTGAATGTATATATTGCTTTTAATAAACGAACTCCACCATTGATATCATGACTTTAGTAGTTACAGATAATTCATTTCTGGTTTCACACTTTAATTTTGATACCTAATCGTTACCTCTCTGTGATATTCGTCATATATTCTTCATCTATTTGTTCTTTGTTTAGAAAATGGCTATGCTATTATTTAAAACATTGACATACAAATTAGTCGCATTCGTTGTATAATATATTCCTTTTAATAGGCTAAGATCATTCGAGTACCATACATTGCGTAATAAAGGGAAAGGGGGAACAATGTGAACACAGATCAAGCTTTCGACCTGTTAAAGGATGCAGGAGTAACAGAAAGTAGCAGTATACAAACTGTTAGACGCTGGCTTCGTGAAGGTAAGATTAAATATGAGGGAGGAAACAAGAATAGAAAAACCGGATACATAATGGAAGGCACAGATCAAGCATTTGAAATGTTAAAAGATGCAGGAGTAACAGAAAGTAATAGTGTACAAACTGTTAGTCGCTGGCTTCGCGAAGGTAAGATTAAATACTCAGGAAACGGAAAGAGGAACAATGGTTACATAAGCGATTACTCAGCTTCAAAGCTGGCTATAAATGATAACATAGATCAAAATAAGGACGAAATCATACACCGATTAAAATTAAAAATACAAGCTCAAGATAAGCATATAGAAGGTATTGAAGAACTTCATGAGACTGGAAAAAGAATATTGATTCAGCAGAGGGATATGTTCAAAAAGGAAGTTGCCATTCTAAAGAATGAGAAAAGTGAATTACAAAATGAAACAAAGGATTTATTAAAAGAAAATATTGAATTACGTAATGAATTGATAAAATTAAAAGAAAACATCAGAAACAATTACAATATTGACTCCACTACTCAATCAAATGATTATAGTGAAAAATTAGGGCTTTCTAAAACGGCGAGCAATAAAGAAGTATTAGCAGAATATAAAGGGTTATTAAAAATAACTCATCCAGACCATAATGGCAACGCGAAGGTATTTCATTACATTAAGACTGATTACGACAATTTTAGAAAAAGTACCAAGGGTAAATGAATAGTGTGCTCAGAAATTTTGGAGCTCAAAAGGATCAACCAGTGTTAATTTAGACTATTGATCATTCTTTTTTTTGATTTCATCGTTTGGCCATTTTTAATAAACAGAATCCTAATGAACAAATAGGTGCCTATTGAACAAAGGCACCTAAAATTGAGGCCTTTAAAGTCTATCGTTTACACATTATCAAGCTACAGACTATTTTTGTCTCCTCATCCATTGTGTTGCAACCCATTTTTCACCAGTGATAACGGGTGCTCCACCGTGTAGAGTTAGTTCGTTTAGATTTTTGTCGTTATAGAAGTATTCGAAATACACAGCCATTCCCTTTCGCGGAGACACTGAAAAGTTCAATTTAGGAAAATAAGTTTCTCCCCCATGCTCCACATCATTTAAGTACATGATGATTGTGCTAATTCTATTATTTTTTGCTGCTATATTTGAGGATGTAAAAAAATCAAAATGAGCTTTATACTCTTGCCCAGGAGTATATTTAAGAATTTGAATACCATCTCCATGTTCAATAGGTATATTCATGATTGTTGAAATCCTTTTTTCAATTTTGGTAATGATGTCATCTTCATTTTCTTGAAAAAACATACTACTGCTCGTTCTTATCTCATTTACTTCGTGCTTAACTCCAATTTTGGAACGATTCATTCTGTTCTTTGACAATTCAATAAGTCTGTCACATTCTTCGTCACTCAAAACATTCCCTAATATCACAATTAGTGGTTCATCTAATCTAGCAATTACATTAATTTCTCGGTCTTCCGTTTTAATTTTATTTCCAATATGATTAAAAATAGTTTGTTCTTTACTTATTTTATTTTCCACTGTCAACTTTCATCGACTCCTAATAGAATGAATTTTCCGAACAAATAGTTTAAATTGCTACTATAAGCGTTTTATTATGTTAATTATACCATGAACCTTGTTATATAACTGTTTCTTATTTCTTGCTAACAGTGCTCCGATTATGAGGTGGACCAGTAAAAACTACTGGTGACCTGGCACTTGACTATGGCAAACTCTAATTTTTTACATAAAATATAGTAAGCTCACTCACAATATGCACAAGTCTCTTTGTATAGATATTCATGTGTGTATTTTCACCAAAAACCATACGTGAATTTATTTCCTTCTGTTCAAAAAAGGAACACATTTCCTTTCGTAATAAGCTGTTTAAGAAACTTAGAGAAAAAGTATGGAATGGAAAGATTTATAGATAAAAAAAGTAACTCCTTTAAACTTAATAAGGAGTTACTTTTCTTTGGAAAAAAACTGCGTTATCTTGGATTGCTATGATGCTGGATGATACGATCGACGATTTCTGGCAATTTAATTTTCTGTTCTAAAAGAAACTTGTAGAGAGCATCTCTATCCTTCGTACTCACATTCCACTCTTTTGGGATTGATTCAATCACTTGATAGATCGATTTGTTCGGCAATTTCACTATTTTTTCTATATACGATGTAAGCTCTGTGTGATCATCGAGAAGAGAGAAGGCCCATTTATAAAAAGGCCAATGGTAGTTATATACCGGTGTTTCACTTAGCGTTTGAGCTGACCATTGGTAACGTCCCGGAAAAACTCTGCCATGATCAATCATATGGACATAATAGCCGCCATCACTGAGATTTTCCAAAATGACATTCATCGTACCTCGATCAGAGTTATTTACCCATTGGTCGAATACCGTTATACCGGCTAGCATATCTCGGTTTTTAACATCCGTCTTAGTGGGGGGATTTTCTCTAACATTCTCGAAAACTGTACTGTTTTCAATAAAAACACAGCCATATTGGTATCCAGAACTATAGTTGTGTTTAGTGGATTGTAATTCAGGAGTCTTCTTGATAAATTCTTCCGGTATATATAAAAGCTCAAATGGAATAACGGGAAGTGAAAGGAGCTCTGCCAATTTGCCGATCATGTATTCATTGACCACTTCTTTTTCTCTTCCTTTGTTAATACCGAACCACTTCACGACATATTCTTTACCATCGCTGAAAAGAATGACATGAGCGGTTCCGCCCCTTAATGTTTGTACATATCGAACTGGATATTTTGTCATATCACTTTATCTCCTTTAAAAATATTTGTATAGCTCTATTTCTTTTTTACTGACATATTTCAGATTCTGGGCAAGCGTTTTTTCAGACCAATGATATCCACCCAAACATGTTCCATAATCAATCAAATGGACAAAATAACCGCCTTCCTGTACTGCAAGGAAAATGCTTATGGTCCGATCTCGAGTATTGGCATTCTGAACTGAATTTGTATTTTTGGGAATGTGATTTAGGAGTCCTTTTATGAATTCATCTGGGATATATACTAGGCCGAGGGGGACAAAAGGAGGGAAGGAACATCGCTAATTTACTGATCACATACTCATTTACTTTGACTATGTCAATTAACTCCGTTATTTTTTTCCATTAAGCTGTATAGCCTTTGTTGTTCGATGATTTGTTTTTTTAAATCAAAATTTTCATCAATAACCTGTCTTGCACTTCTGGTATATCTCTTCCAAACTCTTGGATGACTTAGGAAATATTTTATAGCTTGAGCCAATTTTATATCATCTTTTTCAGGAACAAGATATCCTGTTTTTTTATGCTCAATCAATTCCGGGATTCCTCCATGAAAGGTGGAGATGACTGGTAAACCGCTTGCCATGGCTTCTTTTAATGCATTTGGGATTCCTTCTACATCGCCATCTTCGCTCGTTTCACTGGCAAGGCAAAAGAGATGGGAATCTCTTAATTCCTTAGAAATTTGGTTAGAATCCATTGGCCCCCTAAGAAAAACGTGTTCGTTTAATTGGTTTTCATCAATGAAAACTCTTAGCTTTTCTTCATCTTTGCCTGTCCCAATGATATGCAGCGTCGTTCTTGGGTATTCCTGATGAATCCGTTGAAAAGCCTTCAAAAGCGTAAAAAATCCTTTTTTCTCGACAAGCCTGGCTACAGATAAGATTCGGATTTCACCTTCTTTAGGTAGGGAACGTTGGACATATGGGTATAAATTTAAATCTAGACCGCCATATAATACATGTATTTTATCTTCTTTAAATCCTAATTTTTTCAATTCATCTGCAAGAAATTGGCAAACGGCAAAACAACCAGCTCCATGTTTTACTAAATTTTGATATCGGAGAACATTTTTGCGAAATCTCTTATATGTTTGAGTGGATGAATCACGTCCCCGAAAATGCACAATCAAAGGAATATCATACTCTAAAGCTGTTGGTAAAATATCGATGGAATGTTTCCCTTGATGAGCGTGAATCGCCACGACATTTTGCTCCATAAGGAAGGCTCCAAGGTCTTGAATTTCGTTCAAATTAAAATAATGTTCAAACTGATATTGAACATTGTCGCTATTTGGGTAAGGTCCTATAACAATAGGCCGATATTGATCCAACATAATGATCTGATTGTACATAAATCCTTGATTTATTTTAATAGGTTCTCTAATGTAAAAAGCGATTGTCTTCACTACTTCAATCCCTTCCTTCCCTCTAAAATCAACTTTTCGATAAAACTTTGAAATATTTGTCGATCTCGTTCAGTTAATTCTTTCGGAAATGCGGACCATTTAAAAAATTGAACCTTTTGTATTTCTATATCATCAGGTTTTAAATCTCCGCTGAGTATGTCTTCGGTCACGTAAGCAATGTTGATTGAAAAGTATTGATCACCATTAGGCAGCTTCGTAAAATAGTCCTTCCCTGAAAAAACGCCAATTAATTGAAGGTTACCGATGTTAATTCCGGTTTCCTCCAAAATTTCACGTCTGCATGCCTCTTCCGCAGATTCTCCTAATTCGATAAAGCCGCCCGGCAATTTCCATATTTTATCGGATTGTACCATCAGAAAACGGCTGTTCTGATCGATAACCAAAACGGTAACCCCAGTAAGTATCAAAGCTCTGGTCCCAACGAGAGCACGTAAATCTTCAATGTATCCCATCTCAGGTCTCCTTTCTGATCATTGATCATTTTCTTTCTGGTTATTCCTCTTTTTTATTAAATTCAAAATGGAATAATTTGAAACGGACAAGCACATATATTTCAGTGTTTTTTTGTGAAATTCTTTTTAGTTAAACGTATAGGAGCATAAGATACTGAAGAATTGCTCGAAAATCGTTCATAATGCGAATCGAATTAGGACAATTTCCAATATGTTCCTTCTTGTCCTTAAGAACTCAGTAAAAGAAGGTTTGACTTTATTATTGAAAAAGTGTTATTAACCTAAAGCAACTAATCGAGTATTTCATATCATAGATTATGGTTATAAAAGAAAAGAGGTGAAAGGTTAAATGAATGATTTTAAATCAATAAGGGTTGAGAGAATAGAAAAGAACGGTAAAAAGGGACTTATTATTCATAATCCAACCACATTAAAACTAATTGGGGAAGGAAGTCAAGGTGCAGTTTTTCAGCTTGATGAAGATCTTTGCGTGAAAATTTATGTCAATCCCAATGCAGCAACCAAAGAGGGGAAAGCACTTGAAGCAGCAATGGAAACTCATATTGTTCCGAGGTTATATGAAGTCGGACCAAACTATGTAATCATGGAGTATTTAAAAGGTCCCAATCTAAAAGATTATTTGAAAGGAAAGCAAGATATTCCCGAATCGATTACAGAACAAATCATAATGATTCGAAAGGAACTAAAGAGAGTTGGATTTAGTAGAATCAAGACCTCAATCGGACATTTTGTTGTAACAAAGGGAAATGTGCTGAAAGCAATCGATCATTCAGATGGCCTCACAATGAATGATCCATATAATCCGAAGATGTTTCGTGATCTAAAGAAATTGGGGTTATTGGATACATTCCTGGAACAAGCAAAGAAAATCGATCCTGAATCATATGAAGAATGGCAGAAAAATATCGATTTCAATGCGATATAGGAAACGGATCCGATAGTAGGACAATATAGGGAATTGGCTTTCGCAAAGGCTCTAACCTGTGCAAGTATGGCATACGTAAAAAAATTCATGATTAATTCATCACAAAACCAATTATGTTGTACAGGCAGGAAAAGCTAAAAGAATAAAGTCGATTCTTTCACGTAAAGGAGTTCGACTTTTTTTGATGGAATTCTCTTAGACTATAAAATTTGCGAAATGCGCAGTATAGCCTTGTTACTCCCGTTCGTCATGTACACATTCGGGAACGGAGGCGTTTCTCCTGAACACCCATTGTTAACGTTCGTAAAAGTACGAACGTTTTGAATACGGCATTTTTATTTTATTAAAATGAAAACGCTAAAATGTTTTTGGTACATTGCTCGTTTCATCTTCGGTAATACCTATGTAGTGTAGAGTGAAAAATGGATGGGAATGATGCAAAATCGGTTGCAGCATGACAATATCCTTAGTGGATTTGTAAAATCCATTGCCTAACGTTTTTCCAAAAGGGATAGTTGCCGACATGTTCCGCGCCAACGAACTCTACGGCTTTATTTAACTGCTGGTAGGCCTGAGCAGGATAAAATGGGGTGTCCCTTCCTTTAAATGGGAACAAGTTAGGACTCTAGACGTTTTTCATATAGTCAAGACCTCCTGTAAGCAATTCGCGATATTCATGTCGCGAATTTTTTCCGTTTTGCCTTCTATGTCCCGGAGAATTTTGTTTTTTTTGCTTTAAGGTCTGGGATCTATTGTGCGGCAAGTCAAAAAAGGTCCCCAACCCGGAGCCAAGTCTCATATACTGTAACGAACGTAAAAACGGCAGTTTTAAGGATAAATTACAATATTAGTAAAATTATATTTTTGTAAACGGATAACGAATTTTTTTTTGCAAGGTGATATAAGTTTAACGTCCATGCATGTCAAACACTTAGTCATTCAAAGGTGTGTTGAATACCTATAGAAAGACTGGTGATAGTTGTTTATCTATTTAAGATCACTGTCAAGAAAAATAACAAAGTACTCATGTATGGATTCCTAAAAAAAATTGTTGTCCTTTAATTGACTTTCACGGCAACTGCTTTTACCATTCCTAGTTGTCCGAGCAGCACTGTGAAAATAACGTGCGAAGGATTACCGACACCCCTGGCATTTTAGGTGCTACTCCTGCCCACCATCAATGTGGACGATACTAATTAATTAGAACATTGCTGTAGTTATATCGGAAACGGCAACACATTCATGTCAACAACTACACTAGGAAATGGTGAAATAGCTATCCCCGATTGTCCTTAAATTGGTTCTGCAACAAAAGTGATTTACTATAAACATAAAGGTGAATACAATGTCAATTGAGAAAACGATTTTACTTTACACAATATGAAATTCAAGTGTGCTTCCATAAACAATAAATAGTGAAATAGGTGGGAACCTAATGGGTAAAAATGATCGAAAAGATAAATACAAGGAAGACGAAATGAAGAAATATAAGAAGGGTCAGAAAGATGATAAAAAGCATGATGACTTTACCCATATATTAGAAAATGTTAAAGCCCAACTCCAACTCCAAGAACAACAACAGAAGGAACTTCAGATTCAACTTCAGAATCAGTTAATTAAACAACAAGATCAAACTTCAAATAAAATCTTACATGAAATAACGAAGATTTCACAACCACACCCCCTCCAATTAAAATCGCCTTTTAGCATAATCGATACACTTGATTTAGATTTAGATAAAAAGGCACAGATTGCAATGTTCATAGCCAGTAGCAGTAGTAATAATAAAAATGAAGATGAAACTGAATAAAGAAGAAGAGGCTGAGAAAGCCCCTTCTTTTTTATTTAAAGCTAAAAGGGGAACGGAAAGTTAAAAACCACTTATAAAGGACTTGCGATACCGATAATATTATCAAAGAAATTGTTGTTCTCATTTCTGACAGCTGGAGTTTTTCAAAAGGAAATCGTTTGGCTACAAAGCCGCAAAAATGTACACACAGTGGTTTATTATATCCACCATTACTCTAAACCATGGTAACTCCATTGCATAAAAAGTGTAATGGAGTTTTTAATTTGGCACTAACCGACAGGTTGCGACACTCGGCCACATCCAGTTTGGGATTCTTGCATGTATAGCCTACTGGTCCCCGTTAAATAAAAAAGCACTAATTGGGCTACTAACTAGACCGGAATTTGTCCTATTGCATATAAAGGATTAATGAATGACAAAGGGAGGCAGCTTATGAAAATCCGAAAGGCCATTATTCCGGCCGCAGGCCTTGGGACCCGATTTTTGCCTGCAACAAAAGCTCAGGCTAAGGAAATGCTGCCGATTGTTGATAAACCAACGATTCAATATATTGTTGAAGAAGCAGTAGCTTCGGGTATAGAGGAAATTATTATCATAATCGGTAGAGGAAAAAGATCAATAGAGGATCATTTTGATAAATCCTATGAGTTGGAAGATGCACTTTTAAGAAAAAATCAGCTAGATATTTTAGAGGAAGTTCAGAAAATATCTAGTTTGGCAAATATCTATTATGTCCGCCAAAAGGAACCGATGGGGCTAGGACATGCAATTCTCTGTGCTAAAAGCTTCATTGGAAATGAACCTTTTGCTGTTTTGTTAGGAGATGACATCGTTATGTCTAAAACACCCTGTCTGAAACAAATCATCAGTGTTTTTGAGTATTTCAACAGTTCCGTCGTAGCTGTTCAGAATGTACCGGAAAAGGATGTCAGTAAATATGGAATTATTAAGCCAAAAGGGACAATGATTGAGCCTAACCTTTTTCATATCGATTCTTTGGTGGAAAAACCGAAAAGGGAAGAGGCTCCTTCCAGTTATGCGATAATGGGGCGTTATGTTTTTAGACCTGAGATTTTTGAAACACTATCAAAGCTTCCGGTTGGACATGGTAATGAATTACAACTTACTGATGCCATAAATGAACTAAATAAGCAGCAGGCCGTATTAGCATATAACTTTGAGGGAAACCGATATGATATTGGTGATAAAGTTGGATTCATAAAAGCAACAATCGACTTTGCTTTACGCAGGGATGATATAAGAGATGAGGTACTTTCCTATTTAAGGGATGTAAATAAGAAAGAAAACCTTCAGATTAAAAAGAGAGAGCTTGAATAATATGAAAATAGCCGTTTTGGGTACAGGTTATGTCGGGCTGTCCACTGGTGTTTGTTTGTCCGAAATAGGGCATAGTGTCATTTGTATCGATACAGATGAACAGAAAATTAAAAGTTTACGTCAAGGGGTTTCTCCAATATATGAACCGGGTCTGGAGAATTTGCTTGCTCAAAATGCCGCAGCGGGCAGACTGCTGTTTACAACATCTCATCGAGAGGCGCTAAATGGTGCCGAGATTATCATCATTGCCGTAGGTACACCGCAAATGGAGGATGGGGGAGCAGATTTATCGTATATTGTGCAAGCCGCGAAGGATATTGCTGCGAACCTAGTGCAGAGTTCAGTAGTCGTTATAAAGAGTACTGTGCCAGTTGGTACGAATGATTTTATTAAAAAAATTATGGAAGAACTTTGTAACGAAAAGGTCACCTTTAATATGGTTTCAAATCCTGAATTTCTAAGACAAGGATCAGCCGTTATGGATACGATGAAAGCAGATAGAATCATCATCGGTTCTGAAAATGATGAGGCGGCTAAGAAAGTCCAAGAAATGTATCGTCCGTTAAATGTACCATTTATACTAACAAGTATTAGAAGTGCGGAAATGATTAAATATGCTTCTAATGCCTTTTTGGCGACTAAGATTAGCTTTATCAATGAAGTTGCCAATTTATGCGGAGCAGTAGGTGCAGATGTTAAAGATGTAGCAAAGGGAATGGGAAAAGATAAAAGGATTGGAGAAGCTTTTTTACAGCCAGGTATTGGTTATGGAGGATCTTGTTTTCCAAAGGATGTTAAAGCGTTGCTTCATACTGCCAAGTTAAATGGAGTACATTTTTCCCTGTTAAAAGAAACAGTAGCGATTAATGATTTTCAGCAGGAACTCCTTGTAACGAAAGCGATAAATCGCTTGGGGGATTTAAAAGGGAAAAAGGTTGCAATGCTTGGTCTTGCTTTCAAGCCAGAGACAGACGATATGAGGGAAGCGCCATCAATCAAAATTGCGCGTTCATTAACCAAACTTGGAACAGAAGTGGTAGCTTATGATCCGGTGGCAATAGATAATGCGAAGAAGATATTAGGGGATACAATTAGATTTGCCAGCTCAGTCCGCGAAGCGACATTGGATGCGGATGCTGTATTTATTGTTACCGAATGGAATGAGTTTAGATATTTAGACCTGGAGACATTGATGAATACAATGAGACAACCGATTGTTTTTGATGGCAGAAATTGTCTTGAAGAAGATCGAATCAGAGCGTGCAAGAAAATAGAATATTATCCAATAGGAAGGCCAGCAATTGTTATTGGTATGACATAAAGCGAAAACATTTTCTAACAATTCATTAACCCGAACATGATTCTTTAAAGACATATATTAGGTTCAAATTGGCAATGCAGCACCTTTGATAGTTCTTGGGTGCTTTTTATATTTCTTTAAATGGAAGAAATATCTTCATCGATCCATTGTTTGCAAATAATCTTGTCTCATGGCATTTACTTCAATCCACCTTTTGTATTAGGCAAAAACATACTCTCTGCCATCCATTTAGCTTTACTGTATGTTATTAGTCCATGCGTACCTAAAGAGTCCTGCATAATATACTTGAAAAGGTCCAGGAAATTTGCTTTCTATGCATGAAAGGAGATCATTTATATGCACACAGTTATGCATTTGAATTTAAGAGTCGACCCGACCCAATATATCTCACAGATTCGAGAAGTTCCTGATTATGATTATATCCATATGGTACGGCAACCAAAGTATATGATAGATCTTTCCCTTTTGAATGAGAAAGTTCATTATCTCAATGAAATTTTCTCACCGAAAGAATATGTGAATAGAAATAATATCTCCCTCTTACATGCTCACCATGGTCAATTAGGGATGTTATTACTTCCTTTTAAAGAGGAAACAAACCTTCCGTTGGTAACAAGTATAAGAGGCAGGGATGCAACCCTAGCTAATCAGCCCATTGGCTATCTAGATAACATGAAAAAGCTATTTGATCGAGGTGAGCGTTTTTTTCCAGTTTGTCAGTATTTAGCAGATAGGCTAATTGCTTGGGGTTGTCCTTCAGAAAAAATCAGAGTGCTCTATGGGGGCGTAGACCTTAACGAATTCAATTACCGGACTCCACATAAAGGGGGCTCTCAAAACATTTTATCCATCGGTAGGTTGGTGGAAAAAAAAGGACATCACATCTTAATGCAAGCTTTTCAAAAAATCAGAGGTGAATTTCCAAATGCAACCCTGACGATTATCGGAAGGGGGGAGCTTGAAGAATCCCTCATTTCATTGGCAAATGAACTTAATTTAGGTGACTCTTTTCGTTTATTGAATCATCTCCCTAAAGATCGAGTACGAGAACAAATGACCAATGCAGATATATTTTGCGCCGCGAGCTTAGAAGCTGCCAATGGAGATGTAGAAGGTATTCCTAATACATTAAAAGAAGCTATGGCGATTGGGGTACCAGTGATTTCGACCAATCATGCCGGGATCCCTGAATTAATAACCCATAACAAAGAGGGGGTTTTAGTACAAGAAAACAATGTAGATGAACTGGCAGATGCTCTTGAATTCATGCTAACTAACAGAGAGTTATGGGAAACATATACAGTAGCTGCTCGTCAAAAAGTTGAACAAAACTTTAACCTCGTCCATCAGCTTCAACAACAAGCTGAATTTTATGATGAACTTGTAGCCCCTTATAAAGTAGGTAAACAATATTCAGTAACACCTCGCCAAATAGATAAAAAAACCCTTAAGGAGACTCCACAGCCTCAACAGCAAGGCAAGTTTGATGGCGAAACAATTGCGCCTAGAAAAAAAGTCGATTTAGCCAGAAAAGCCCTTATTTATATGCAACAGCTCCAACAGCTCCAACAGCTTCCTGAGCTTCAAGAGCTTCCACAGCTCCAACAGCTCCAGCAGCTCCAGCAGCTCCAGCAGCTACAACAGTTACAACAATTACAACAGCTCCAGCAGCTACAGCAGCTTCAACAGCAGACTAAAGATAAAGTCAAAGATGAACTTGTAGCATCTAATAAAAATGACAAAAAAGCTAAAATTCAACAGAAGGCTAAAGATGAAAAAATAGCATCTCGTAAAAAAGAAAAAAAGGCTCAAAAAGCCGAAAAAGTCAAAAAAGCCCTTAATAAAATTCCACAGTTTCAATATAAGCCCATAGATGAGCAGTTAGGAGGAAATCATGGAGGATTTTAAAACCATTACTGTAACCAAAGGTGAAAATTCTTTGGAAATTGACAATCCCACTACCTATTCTCTGATAGGAATGGGGGCTCAAGGTGCAGTATTTAAACTTTCAGAAGATAAATGTGTAAAAATCTATTCAGATCCAGTACAAGCGGAAATGGAGGGAGAAGCTCTTAAAGCTGGAAAACATCTACCCTTTATGCCATTAGTGTATGAAACAGGACCAAACTATATAGTCATGGAATATTTTAATGCGCCAACCTTAAAAGAATATCTGAGAAATTGTACGTATATCCCTGATTCTATAGTAAAGAAACTTCTCTATATATTAAAAGAATTAAAACAAGCAAAATTCACCATGATAGATGCCCCCCTACGTCATATTTTTGTCGTTGGTAACGAGGAGCTTAAGGTGATTGACCATGTAAATTCCTTTAAAAGGATGCACCCTGTACCATTAAAATTATTAAGAGATTTAAAAATAATCCTTTTAAAGGAATCGTTCTTAGCCCAAGTGAAAAAGCTTGAACCGGACACCTACAATGAGTGGGATGATTATTTCAATCAAAATAGTTTGGACTTTAGAAACATTCCCGTCCTCTCAGGAGGGTCAGGTAATGGAGTAAAAGTGGATAGCGCTATAACACAAACACTCATTGGAAAAGGGCATCAAGGTGCTGTTTATCGAGTGTCTGAAGACACATGCGTTAAACTTTACGGGAAAACTGAACATGCAAATCAGGAAAAAATGGTTCTTTTATCAAGTCAAGACTTGCCTTTTATCCCGAAAGTCTTTGAAACAGGACCAAATTATATTTTAATGGAATATCTATTAGGACCAGATTTAAATACGTTTCTTAAAAAACAATCTGTACTTTCTGAGGACATAACAAGACGATTACTCTATATATTAAAAACAATGGAAAAATCAGGTTTCAAACAAATTGATGCCCCATTACGGCATATTATCATAACCAAGAATGGTTTTAAATTAGTCGACCATGTGTACTCGTTTTCACGTGAACAAAAAAGGCCTCTCGAGTTATTTAAAGACCTGCGTGAAAGAAATTTTTTAGATTCTTTTTTGGAACAAGTGAAGGCGATAGATCCTGGTACGTATGCTGAATGGACAAAAACGCCAATCCCATTAACTGAAAATGATAATACGCTTGTATAGTCATAGTTATGTAACTGGAACCTAACGAAAAAAGGTAAAAAGGTATTACGCCTATTTTGTTGAGGTTTTAGTTATCACAAAAAAGGAGCATATCAAAACCTATGGTGATTTTGCTTTCAACGGTTTCCAAGATCGTTTTAGCTTAAACTTCAATCGTAAATGCTTGTCCACAGCGGGTATAAGAGTGAAAAACTCATAAGACTTAAAGCGAAAAAGGATATCATGTCATTCGTGAATTACGAATAAAACGTAAGTCTCTCCACAATGAAGATGTTGAGTTTCCTTCCTCTTTATATCCGTCATAATGAACTTTGTTCTGTTGCTGTAAAGGGTCAAAAGTTTAAATATATAAATAATGCTTTCTCAGTGTTCCGGAAAGGTGTCAAAATCCTATTGTAATAGAAAGGATTGGAATTAATGTTATGAACATTTTAGTAACAGGGGCTGCAGGATTCATTGGTTTCCATTTAACAAAACGTTTGTTAACCCTAGATATCAATGTTATAGGAGTAGACAATATTAATGATTATTATGATGTTATTTTAAAAAACAATCGACTCAAGATATTAAAAGAAAACCCTGATTTCGAATTCCATAAATTGGATTTGACTAATAAAGAAAAATTAAATCAATTATTTAAAGACAGAACCATTGATATAGTCATCAACTTAGCCGCTCAGGCTGGAGTACGTTATAGCATAGACAACCCGGATTCTTATGTTAATTCCAACCTGGTTGGATTTGTAAATATCTTAGAGGTCTGTCGACAAAATAATGTAAAGCACTTAATTTATGCATCTTCCAGTTCTGTATATGGAGCAAATACAAATATCCCCTTCTCAACCAAAGACCCAGTAGATCATCCAGTAAGTTTATATGCTGCCACTAAAAAGTCTAATGAATTAATGGCTCATACTTATAGTCATTTATATAATATTCCAACTACAGGACTCCGTTTTTTTACGGTGTATGGTCCATGGGGGAGACCTGATATGGCTTATTACTCTTTTACTAAAAATATTATTGAAGAGAAAACAATAAAGGTTTTTAATAATGGAGATATGAGAAGAGACTTTACTTATATTGATGATATTGTTGAAGGAATAATCCGATTACTTGATAAACCACCGGTTTATAATACTGGATGGGATCGAGCTAACCCTGATCCAAGTTCAAGCTATGCCCCATACAAAATTTATAATATCGGTAACAATAAGCCCATAAAATTAATGGATTTCATTATCACCTTAGAGAAACTAATTGGAAAACAGGCAAAAATAGAATTCCTACCGATGCAACCGGGAGATGTTAAGGAGACATATGCAGATATTGCCGATTTGCATGCTGATGTGGGGTTCTATCCTTCAACAACAATAGAAGAAGGTTTAACTCATTTTGTAAATTGGTACAAAAAGTACAATAAATAAGGGAAAAAGAAGCAGTGAATTTTTCCTGAGTGGGATTTTAGTGGGCGTCAGGCCTTGAGAAGAAATAATTTGGCATAGGTCAAGTTTCAATAACATTGAAAACCATCAAACGATCCACTTTCAAATATAGCTGTCATTGACACCATTTATTTTTTCTTATTTTTTTTTAAAAAAATCCTTGAGTTGGTATGAAAGGCCAAAAAACGAATGTCAATAATGAAATGTTGAAAATCAGAAAATGTATATGTGAGATTTGAAGTGTGCATGGCAGTACAGTTCAATATAAATAAAAAAAATGTGTAAAAAATCCAAAATCAAATAAAAAGTGAAGGGTAAATTACATGCATGCAAAAAGATTAATTAAAAATTTGTAAGTTAATAAAAGGAGAAAGTAATTTGAACCCTGAAAATATGAAAACACCATTGAAAGTTCTTAAGGAGTATATCGATTTTCTCATAAAATCCCTTACAGGTAATTCTACAAAAGATCCTCTATTAAAATTAAATCCTCTGTTTGAATACTACTTTAAAGTTTGTTCTGAAGACCTACCATACAAAGATAATTATAAAGCTGATTCCATGTTCCCTCATGAATTTCACAAGCAAGTGAAACAAATTGGAGAACAAGGAAAAATAAAAAAATTAGGCAATTATCAACAGCTATTTGTTTTAGCCGTACGCGAGAAGAGCAAATATGAATTTCTTGTTAAAGGGACTGAGGCAGGATGAAAACCATTGCTTATTTTGTAAGTGAAAACATTAAAACACACCAACGCTTTATATATAATCAAATCGTAAAAATAAGTAGCTATCGCTCAATCGTAATCGGCCCATTCGACAATACCAACCATACAGAATTCCCCTTCGAAAACTACTATAATTTAAACAAGATAAAAGATCTAGAAAATTTCTTCAAAGAACAAGAAATCATAGCCATTCACGCTCATCATGGAAAACATGGACAAGACATTTTGCCTGTATGTGAAAAATATAATATCCCATTGATTGTTAGCATTAGAGGGCGCGATGGTTCTGACAGACCAGAAATTTTTGAAAAAAATGCTCAGCGATATTCATCATTAATTAAACATGGTGCACACTTTTTTCCTGTTTGCCAATATCTTGCACAAGGATTAAGAAGTTTAGGAATTCCGGACGATAAAATTCATGTGTTATATGGTGGTATCGAATTAGATCTTTTTGCCTATTCTACACCCACACTACCTAAAGAAGGCGAAATAAGAGTTTTATCTGTAGGTAGACTTGTAGACAAAAAAGGATTTATTACTCTTATAAAAGCATTTAAACGGATTTATACACAATATCCAAATGCTAGACTGCATATTATTGGAGCAGGTGAAGATGAGAATAAAATTAAATCGGCCATTACAGAATTTAACCTTAAAGATGCTGTGATTCTTAAAGGAGCTATGGATTCAAAACAAGTTTCGAACGAATTGAAAAAAGCTCATATCTTTTGCCTTGCAAGTCAGACTGCTAAAAGTGGTGATATCGAAGGCATTCCTAATGCCTTAAAAGAAGCAATGGCTAGCGGTTTACCTGTCGTTTCCACTCAACATGCGGGAATCCCTGAATTAATTGAACACCATAAAACAGGATACCTAGCTCCAGAAAAAAATGATATTGAGTTAGCGAAAGGCATACAATTCTTTTTAGAACATCCAGAGATTTGGAACGCCTATACGGAAAGAGCACGGAAAGTCATTGAAGAAAAATTTGATATCAATAAACAAATTATGGAGCAACAAAGATTATATTCTCTCGTTAATATAACGAAAATGGAAGCCGAAACGGAAACGGAAAAGGAAGCAGAAACAGAAAGGGAAACGGAAAAGGAAGCAGAAACGGAAAAGGAAGCAGAAATGAAATCGAAATCGAAAGCGGAAACGAAATCGAAATCGAAATCGGAAAAGGAAGCAGAAACGGAAAGGGAAACGGAAAAGGAAGCAGAAACGAAATCGGAAACGAAATCGAAATCGGAAACGAAATCGAAATCGAAATCGAAAACGGATAAGGAAAAGGAAGCAGAAACGAAAGCGGAAACGAAATCGAAATCTAAATCGAAATCTAAATCGAAATCGGAAACGAAATCGAAAACGGAAAAGGAAAAGGAAAAAAAGAAAAAGAAAAAATAAATCAAGTAAGGAAAACTTCGGGAAAATGCAAGTCATTTTAATAGGGGCAAAAGTATTAATATTTAATCCACTTGAGCAGATTTCATTACAATTTCGAACAGATACAAAAGTATCGGGATTACCAGGGGGACTTATGGAGTAAGGAGAATCATTAACAGCATTCCCAGAAGTAATAGAAGAAACAGCTTTAACGATTGGGGGATTACACTTTCTAAAAGTTTTATCAGGCTTAAACTATTTTATTGATCAATTCTATTCTGTTAACGCTTTTTATAAAACAAATGAAATTACGAGGGAACCTTAAAACCTGATGGTATAGAAGGAAGTGCTGTACAGTTCTTTCCAATCAATCAGCTGCCTAAAGCTATGGTTCCGATATCATAAAAGAAATTTGTAATTATTCAAGAATTCGCAACTGAATTTTTTCGAAACCAACCGTATTTTCGCTCTTCTTAAAAAAGCAGTAATGAAGAATAAATGACGCTCTATCCAAAGTATTGGTTGGGAATATGAATAAATCGTAACTAACAACTTTGGAGGAAGGACATTTGGCGAATCTACAACTCGTTGCAAAAGAAGTACTTAAGGAAGTTAAAAATGATATCGTAATGGATGCTTTAGTAACGATAGCTTTTAGATTTCATTCTCAGTTGATCGCCTACAATGTGTACTAAGATCAAAGAGTAAAGAAATGCAAAAAAAAGCAAAATTGGAAGGAGCTGTATTATAATGAATTGGAAGGATTTGTATAATTTTTGGACGAGTTACCCTGATTTAAATCATGAAATGCGTTTATTGCTTGAAGAAATGAAGGATGATGAAATAGTACTTGAAGACGCCTTTTATAAAAGTTTGGAATTCGGAACGGGTGGTATGCGAGGGGAAATTGGTCCAGGTACTAATAGGATGAACATTTATACCGTGCGAAAAGCGACTGTAGGACTTGCTGAGTATATTCAATCGTTTGGAAACGAGGCAAAATCCAGAGGAGTTGTAATTGCTCACGATTCAAGACATAAGTCTCCCGAATTTGCATTGGAAGCAGCCAGGACTTTGGCTACAAAGGGAATTAAAGCTTATTTATTTGGTGAATTACGGCCTACCCCACTGCTCTCTTTTTCCGTACGTAAGCTGGGTGCATTTGCCGGTATCGTCATTACAGCAAGCCATAACCCGCCTGAATATAATGGGTATAAAGTGTACGGATCAGACGGGGCACAGTTACCTCCTGATGCGGCGGATCAAGTCATTAATTACGTGAACGCAATTGAAAGTGAGCTTTCCATTGTAGTTGAGGAAGAAGAAATCCTAAAGGACAGAGGACTCATTCAAATCATCGGGGAGGAGCTGGATACTGCTTATAATGAGCATTTGCTTACTATTCCGGAAAATCCAAAGTTAGCAGATGAAATCGATGTAAAGCTCGTGTTTACACCGCTTCATGGTACAGCCAATAATTCAGTAAAACGTGCTTTGCATGATCTAGGATATCGAAATGTTCACATTGTTAAAGAACAGGAAATGCCCGATGCTACCTTTCCTACTGTTAAAGTGCCTAATCCAGAGGAACATGCTGCTTTTGAATTGGCCATTGCGCTTGGAAACCGCGTCGACGCTGATTTATTGATTGCCACCGATCCGGATGCGGATAGGCTCGGAATTAGCGTGAAAAATAATGTTGGAGATTATGTCGTATTAACAGGAAACCAAACAGGCGCTCTCTTTTTGGATTATTTAATTTCACAAAAACAAAAGAAAGGGACTCTTCCTGAAAATGGAGTCGTATTAAAGACCATCGTGACTTCAGAAATAGGAAGGGCGATTTCTGAGCAAAATGGTTTAAAAGCCGTAGATGTTTTAACTGGATTTAAATTCATTGCTGAAAAAATCAATGAATACCACACAAGTGGAGAACACTCTTTCCTGTTTGGCTATGAAGAAAGCTATGGATATCTAATCAAAGATTTTGCTCGAGATAAGGATGCCATACAGGCTACTATTCTGGCAGTGGAAGTTTGTGCCTATTACAAAAAGCAAGGCAAAACGATGTACGAAGGTTTACTGGATGTTTTTGATAAATATGGATATTACTTGGAAGATTTGCGATCGTTGACTTTGAAAGGAATTGAAGGTGCCAGACAAATTGAAGCGATTCTCAATGAATTCCGTGAAAATCCACCAGATCAAATCTCTGGTCTTCAAGTAGTGGTTCAAGAGGATTATCTCAGCAGGAAAAAATACATGTTTGCGTCAAATAGGGAAGAGGCAATCAAGCTCCCCAAATCGAACGTATTGAAATACTTTCTTGAAGATGGCACATGGGTATGTTTACGACCTTCCGGAACAGAACCTAAAATTAAATTTTATTTCGGTGTTAAAGGAAGTTCGATGAAGGAAGCGAAAGGGAAATTATCCACCGTTATGAAAGACTTTATGAGAAGTATCAATAAAATGCTTTAAGAAGGACTCTCATTCAGAGGATCTTCTTAAAAAACTAGGGTCAGCATTCATTATGTAGAGAAATGCGGACCCTTTTTTGTCTATCATTAGATTAATACTGTTTTCTAAATCTAGCACACAGCCTTTCGGTGTTGTATCCCAGCATGGGTTGGGTATGAGGGTGTGTGTGGTAGGTTATAAGGGGCTGATGGGGATATTTATTACTATTCGACACTACTTGGAAGATTGAGCATATAATATACTATTCCAATCCAATTCTCCAAATCCCCCCCTATATAGTAGCCTTGCTGATACCGTATGACGTTACGAAGTACAGTTGTACAGGCCCTAGGATGGGCCTTATGAAAGGTGCTAAATGGGGAGGGTTTTTAAAAAGGATCATTGGCGCTCATGGTGAGGCTATCCCTGATGAGAAAAGTCAAATATGAAAAGAACCTTTAAAGATGATGTCTTAAAAAGTAAAACTAGAACATTTAACATAATACATAAAATCGCCATTCAAACAAAAGAACCTACCCATTTAACTAAGGCATAGCAATGTTATAAAGATATATTTTATATAGCGTGCATACCCCGAACTGATTCCTTCCTGGGACTTGCCGAAATTACTAAAGTTTCTTAACTATTGGTGATGCTCATTGCCGTATTGACCTTCTTCAAAGCCTAATTTGATATTTGTCAAGCACCTTTTTAATTTGATTATGCTGTCTAGCTCATTCTTCAATAATTCTTCTGCCAATGGAACAGGCTTACGCATTTTCTCGCTGATTTCGATCAGGGACAGCATTCCTATGTTGTGTGTTAACAACTAAAAATTCCATTTTACAAGCTTTAATTAAGTTCATGAAAGGTTTCCAAAACCACGCCTGTGCTTTCATATTGTTGCTGTGATTATTGAAAACAGCGTATTAAATTTAAAATCATAGAATAAGTATTAGAATTGAAACGGTGATTTGTTGGTTATTTTTTTCAGCTTGTATTCGTATTATCTCAACTTTCTTCCTTTTTATTATTAGGCAATAGACGTTTTTTCGAAAAAAAAAATTCAATCTCATGAACTTTTTTTAAAAAGACCTTAAATTTCTTTCCTGCTTATACTAATACTCGAAGGTGAGTGAACATGAAAAATGTAATAAAAAGAAAAATGATAAAAATACTTAGTGGAAACAAGGAAACTGGATTAACCGTTCAAGTTGCAGATACTCAAAGAAAAAGAGAAAAGGGCTTAATGTTTGTTGGGAAATTACCAGAAAATGAAGGGATGTTATTTGTGTTTTCAGAAGAAATATATGGTGGCTTTTGGATGAAAAACACATTAATTCCTTTATCTATTGCTTTTCTTGACTCAGCTGGGGAAATTCTAAAAATACTTGATATGGAGCCTTGTAAAGAGGATATATGCCCTACCTATGATCCAGAAATATCATATCATTATGCAATTGAAGTGAATCTTGGATGGTTTGAAAAGAATCAAATTAAAGTAGGGGATTATGTAAAGCTTCGTTGAATTCATATCACCTCACCTTTAGTTCTTTGAGGTGAGTTTTAAATGGATATTTATATTAATGTAACAAAAAAAGGTGTTTTACTTTATTACCAGGAGCTGCTCAGCAGCTCCTCTTCGTATGCAACTAGAGAGGCAGGTTACTTGAATAAGGACTATCTATATTTAGATCATAATGAGGGTAAAATAACCAAAATAATTGTAAGAGGTGTTAGTATGAAACAAATTGTTTTGGGCATATTTATAATCTTAAATTTTGTCATTTCCCCTATACGAATAAATGCAACAACTATGCCTTGTAGTATGGTATTGGAACCAATTGATAAAAAGCTTACAAATTCTAAGGGAACAGCATTGGTTTATAAAGTGCAGTTGCGCCCACCAAGTTTTGCACGAACTAATGTAAGTATTCTTGGGGTACACCTTCCAGAACCATCTTCTTATGGGAATTACGATAGCTATGAAGGTTTTGCCTTTATACCATACGAAATTAGTTGGCGTTTCAGGCTTTATCCTTCTCCAGAAAAAGATAGTCCAACTTGGGCTGGAAGATTTGATGAAATTACAGCGAAAATGGAAAATGTAGAAGTGCAGGTGCGTCTTTCTAATTCAAAAACTGAAAAATTGGGACCCACTATATTAAGAAGTAATATCAAAAACTGTAAGTAGTTATGGAACTAACGGGTGCTTTCGTATTCTAAGGTCGACCAGTAAAATTACTGGTTGACCTTTTTTTAATAGAATCTATTTTATCAGTAGTCAAGGTAGGACGTACGGGTGCGCGGGACTTAATCCCGTGAAGTAAATTGTCCGCCAGAAACATGTTTAAGGCTGGTTGGGACTTAGAACTCGTATAACAAGCGAAGTTATGACACTGCATGGATGTATATGGTTAGTAAGTAACTCGTTTATTTTGCCATTGCAGGTACCTTAGGATGCATACCAAGGCGCTCATAGTATCTCTATTATGCTAGTTTCTTTTGTTTTTGGTCTAAGCGATGACTTAGGAAAGTTAGAAGACTTGCAAAGATAGCAACCAACCCACCTACCAATGTAACACCCATCAAATTTCCCTGATGGTAAACAACTCCGCCTAATGCGGAACCAAAGGCGATACCGACATTGCTTGCTACTGGCATCAGTGAAGCAGCTAGTCCTGTAGCTTTTGGTTGATAAATGCCGGCAAGATCTATCAAATAAAGCTGGGTAGATGTTGTTAAAAGGATGGCCATTAATGACATTAAACTAATATTAACCAATCCAAAGATTAAATTATCTGTGGTCCAATATAAACTGATCAGAACAATTGCTTGAACGAGAAAAACAAACCGGAGGCGTCCGATTGCATTGTGGCTGGCAATTTTACCAGCGAGTATGTTGCTGAAAATGGAAATAAATCCGTAGCCAAACAAGATCAAACTGATTGAACTACTTGGTGCTTCCATTCCTTTCAGGATCGGAACAAGATACGTATAAACGGCATATGTTGCACCAAATCCAAGAGATGGAATGAAAAAAGCCATTAAGATTCGTGGGTGTGTTAACAAAGAAAATTGCTCACGCATTGAACTGCGAAATGTACTGTGCATAGTAGGCAAAATGAAGAAAGATGCCAAAAACGCAATTCCACCGAGAAAAGTCGTTAACAGGAAGGTTGCATTCCAGTCGTACCAATCAGCGATGACAGTGCCTATTGGTACTCCAATCACATTAGCAAGAGTAAAACCACCGAAAACGAATGATATAGCAAGTCCACGTTTTGCGATTGGCATGGTTTCGCTTGCAACAATCATGGCAAGGGAAATTAAAACTCCTGTTACGATCGCAGTCATCATCCGAAGAGCAAGGAGCATGATGTAGCTCGACGAAATTACGCACAAAGCATTCAGGATGATGAACGAACCTATCAAAAACAACATCCATTTACGTTTTGGAAAATGGCTTGTTGCCGACATCACGAGTGGTGTCGCAATGGCAAACGTAATCGCAAACGCAGAAACGAGTGTACCTGCTTTCGCATTTGTAATATGGAGACTCGAGGAAATATCGGTTAAGATCCCGATGATAACAAATTCGCTTGTCCCGAGAACAAATGTTAATAAAGTAAGTGTTAAGATGAGTAGCCAATGTCGCTTGGATAATTCTGTGTCGTGCATAAATACCTCTTTTCTTAGATGGATGTAAATGTGTCACAGGGTAGATAAACAATCTAACTATCATATCATAAAAATATTTTATGAGGAAAACCACTGGTTAGTTATCGTTTATTATTTCTAGCTAAAAAGCTTATACCTGAATCATTCACTAATTTTACCGCAACCTGTTTTGTTATAAAACAAAAAATAATCCAAAACGGATTAATCATAAGTTAATCATAAGAGTAACATGATGATAATAATATAGTTTTCTAATATCAGGGATAAAACATAAATCAAACAAAAAGAATTGGATCACGATGGTTAATGAAAATAAGCAAAGAAACAAGCGGGAACAATAGAAAAAGAAAGTTAAGGATAATCTGAAGATGGAAGCTGTCAAAAATATCATAGCAAAAACGGGAGACCTAGCAAGATTAGATGCTAAAGTCAATAATACTTACACTTTAATCATCAAGGATGGAAGGATGATAAGCAACATATAAATGGGAAGTGTGTTGTCATTAATGGAAAAATCCAAGTCAAGAAATTCTGGTGTTAAGTTAATTTCAAACACCTTATGTAAAACGGAAACATTGTAGGTATATAACTTATAAAATAACCGAACCGGAACTTTTTATTCACTTTGTTTTTTACCCGAATTACATGAAAGGTTCATGTAATTCGGGGTATATTTCTTCTTTCTGATCTCATACTAAAGATAAGAAGGAGGGTTATCCATGGCAAAACGAACAAAGAAAAATGATGCAGACCAAAAGAACAAACAAGGATTCAATTCAAGCAAAACCGATTCAGAATTCTCTCAAGAATTTGGCAGTGCAAACGCAAATCAAGCACATAAAAATAAAGCGAAAAAAGAAAAAGCATCTAAAAATCAAGGTGAGTGGAAAGGCATGCATTAATTAATACTTGCCCGACTCGAACTCATGATAGGTGATGACTGCACCGAGTACAAAAGGTGGAGGCTTTTCATGCTTCTAACGGATTACTGAACTTTATGTAAAGGAGCTTATTTAGATGACTCAATCTAAGCGACAAGAAGAACGCCAATGGAAAGATCGTAAACAATCGCAGAATCCACATGGTAAGGTTAAATCATTTGAACAATTAGCTGAAGGCATGGGCAAAAATGAATCTGAAACTAAGTAAAACTGCTTAAGAATGAGAGGCTATCCCAAAGGGTCAGAGCCCCACATAATAGTGAGGTCACTTCCTTGGGGGGTACCCTCTCTTTGTCCTGAAAATTAGTTTGAAAATTTAACCTTCATCAACAAGTAGTGTCTTCGTAGCGGGAACTATTAAACATTTTATGGAATTAATTTAATATATTAATTGGTTAAAATGATTTTAGTTTTTTATTTTGGTGGATAAAAGCAACAATAGGTAGCTTCAGTTTATAGACAAAAGGGTTCTTTCTAAAAGTAAACAAAGTCGATTGGAGCGGGTGTGCGAGACTCCTGCTTAGAAAAGAGCGTCCAGGGGAGACCCCGCAGGCGAAAAGGCACCGAGGAGGCTCCCGGACCGCCCGCGGAAAGCGAGTGCCTGGAGAGGAAATCAACGTTCAAATTGTACAAACCCCAAAAAAATGTAGACAAACTCGATGGAAATCGAGTTTGTCTACAGTCTGAAGCTACAATAGGTAGCTTATTATTCTGTAATTTCTTATATCTTTATAAAAACTAAAAACAAAATTGATAGACAATATGAGTATATCCTTCCTGTACCAGATGTATATTGGGATAAAAATTCAGGCTGGGTAGATACAATGGGTGGATTCTATTTCTGGCCTTTGCCAGTAATTCTCCTTTTTATTTATTACTTTTTTATCCGGGTTTGGATACGGGTACAGACCATAAGGATTTTACTTTTTTATTACATAGTTTGTGTCAACTCTCAATAGGTCTTAAGCAACTAACAAGTGCGTTAGCGGCCGAGCCTAGGTCGTATCATATAGCGGGTGGGATTCCCGTCGAGTAAGAACTAGCCATCCGCTCGTAGCGAGTCTTGGAGGGCTAAAGGTAACTTTAGTCTTTAAGCGTAGACAGTTAGGTGGCGGGCCGAAAGCCAAATGGTTGAAGTGATTGAGCTCCATAATGTTAGTAAACCGAGAGGGCTGATGCTTTGCGCACAGCAGAAAGCTACTTTTTATCCTTCATTAAGGGCAAGATGGATAAAACCTCTCTGTAGTCAGAGACCTTGGCACGTTACACATCGATATGATACGGCAACTCGGGAGACCCTACCGGTCTTTTCTTGTTAGAAGAGTATGGTGTACAAGCGATAAAAAGCAAGGAAACCAAATGCTGTGTAGGGATTCGGATAGCAGCGTAGTACCAATGAAGTTGGGTAATGCCGATGGAGGAAAGGCTAGCTACCAGTTATCGACCATACTAGGGAAACATTTACTACACTCGGAGGTAGGGATAAATGGAAACAAAACTACTATGGATAGCAGAATTAGCAAAATCTGAATCTGAGAGATTAGCTGCATTTTGTGAATGGTAACTAGGAGGAGCCGTGTGCGTGAATAGCGCAAGCACGGTTCTGTGAGGGGGGCAGGAACACAATCAACCGTAAGGTAGAGAGGTTCCCTTCTACTCGACTAGCGGCCTTTTGAAAGTATAATTTATAATCAAATTCAAAATAAGAAAGAAAAAGAATCTTAGGGATATTTTAGTTATTTTGTATTTTTTGCACACTTTTTGCATGAATTTGTAATCATAATGTAAAATTAGGTAAATATGTGTGTCACTTAAAGCTGATAAAATTATAAAAAAAGAGATTTTATCGGGGGAGAATATGAAAAAAATTATAGCATCTTTTGTCGTGTCTGGATTGTTACTATCAAATCCGTTGGTTAGTAATGCTGCATTGGGCGATCGTACATTAAAAAGTGGAATGACCCATACCGAAGTAAAGCAATTACAAGAGGTTCTAAAGAAAAAAGAATATTTTAAGAGTAAGAATACAACTACATATTTTGGGACGGTTACTAAAAGTGCAGTTGTAAAGTTCCAAAAAAATAAAGGCTTAAAAGCTGATGGTATTGTAGGTCCGAATACATATAAAGCATTGGGTGTAAAAAAGCAGACTTCCACCGTAGCTAATGTGAATAAAGCAAGCAATAAATCTTCTGCGATAGTGAAAGAAGCAAAAAAACATTTGAATGTACGGTATGTATGGGGTGGAACTACACCAAAAGGTTTTGATTGCAGCGGATTCCTAAAATACGTTTTCGATAAAGGTGCAGATGTTACTTTACCAAGAACGGTATCTGATATTTATAAAAAGGGTACAAAGGTGTCCAAACCACAAGTTGGAGATTTGGTCTTTTATGAAACCTATAAACCTGGTGCCTCACATGCTGGTATTTATATCGGTGGTAATCAATTCATACACAGCTCCTCATCAAATGGTGTAAGCATTTCCTCTATGGATAATAGTTATTGGAAGAAAAGATATTTAGGAGCAAAAAGAATGTAATAGAGAAAGTTGCCAGTTCTTTTTTTAGAGACTGGCTTTTATTTTTTTTAATTGTTCTACCAATAGGTTACGATACTGAGAAATCCTATGTGATCTTTATCAATCAAATAAGGATGCTAGCATTAAACCCCACAAATCCATACTATGCATTAAGTAACGTGGGCCAAGTTCTCCAAATGTTCAATAAGATTTATTTCATTGTTTTCATGGGTGGATGTATCCTTTTAAAATGAAAAATAAAAAGACGAGTTGCCTCGCCTATCCATTCCTTATGAAACTGTTGATTTATCCTGCTTCTTTTCAACAGTCGTTAACTCAGGATTTACCCCTTCATCCTTATCTTCATCATTTACTAATCCCTTGGTAGCACTCTTGAATTCAGTTAAAGTACGTCCAAAGGCTCTACCGATTTCCGGCAGCTTTTTAGGTCCAAAAATTATCAAGGCAATGACAAGTATTAAAATTAAACCTGGTATACCTATACTTTGAAACATAATGCTTCCCCCAAGTAATTAAATTTTGTAATTCCGTTAGCTCATTTTTAGAATAACCCCAGTAAATAAAATCGTTTGAATCCAATTTCTTATCAAGTTTTTTAAATCTAGATTTATTTTAATTACCGTTTCTTTCCTCTTCAATGTTGAACCCAAAGCTCTACCACGTTCGAATTGTTTATGCGTACAAACAAGATTTAGGCATCTTAAAATTTCACAAAAAATGCAGTAAAGTACATGATTAATAGTCCAATTGCGAATCCCGAAAGGTTTAACCATGAAACAGATGCTTCATTATGTTTTCTATGATCTTCAATGAGCATTTTTGTTATTACATAAATTACTTGAACAATTGCCCCTGCCCCAATACCTAGGAACAAAGCTCCCCAAATTGGTGAGAAGATGAATCCGCCAACCCATGTACCTACAATGGCGGGTGCACCTGCGATAACTCCCAGTAATAGAAAGTCTCTAAATCGAGGTGTGGTCTTTAATAAAGGAGCAGCGATTCCAATCCCTTCCGTAATGTTGTGCAGGGTAAACCCGATAATTAAAAAGGTCCCTAAAGCAGCTTCACCTAGTGCAAAGGAAGAACCAATTGCCAAACCTTCTCCAAAGTTATGAAGCCCTATTCCGGTAGCCATCAACAAAGCCAGACCAAAAGGATGATATCCTTTCTTTTCTTGTTTTCTTTGTTGATACTGATCAAAACCGATCAATAATAAGAAGGTTAAGGAAGCCGCAATTATGACAACCATATTTCCCTGAAAGACTGAAGGTGCTTCTGCACCGATTTCAAATCCATCAGCCAGAGTCCCAACAAATAAGAATAAAAGGAGCCCAACGGTAAGGGCAAGAATCCCATTTATGGATTTTCGCGAGAAGCGTTTCATAAAGGGATACCACAACAACCCCAATGTAATCGGGACAATACCAACGTAAAAGCCGATTAAGCCGTAATTAAGAAAGTTACTCCAGGTGGTTTCTGGAGTGAGTGTGGCAGCTGCAACTTCACCTTCCGTGATAATCCCATTCTCTGTGATTAACTTAATGGTATGTGGATCTCCTTCCACCCATGGGTAAGAGATGGTCACCTTTCCCTCATCAAATCGTTCAAGTTTTGCTTGAGGAGAGACGTTGTAATTCCACACCGAATCATTAACCATCACTTGAGAAATCGTTAATGGTTTGGGTCCAGTATTACTAACAGATAATTCGAAACCGATTTTAGTTACCTTGATGCGTTCAATATTCAAGACTTCTATCGGTGCTGCAGGATCTTTTTCTACACCTGCTCCATTCTTTAGCACCCATCCTAGCACCCCTATAAGTAATACTAACGGTATTAAAACAGTAATTAGCCATTTGCCCTTCATATTATCCCTCCTTTTTTACTCGACCTCAAAGAATCCCATCCAGCCTAACTCAGCAAATTCACTTACATGGGCATGAAACATATATGTTCCCTTGTATGGAAACCGAACTTCAATAATTCCACGTTCTCCCTGACATTGCATGATGGTATCTGTGAACTGAGAGGGGTTATCATTTCTACCGGTTGGATAATAAGTAAAGTAATTCGCATGCAAGTGAAACGAATTTAATAAGTCGAATTCTGTTAAATTACTAAGATAAATCCTTACAAGTTGATCTTTTTTGATTTTAATAGGGTGATTCATAAATGCGAAGGCATAGCCATTCACTGTATAAAACTCGTTTTCGCCGTCTAAATCCAAATCAAATCCATTCATTACCATGTTTAACTCTAATGCAGGCTCTCTTGGCTTCTTTGGATCAATAATAAAATTACCGTATAAGCCTTTATGGATATGGCGGGCTAGCGGGAGTACATGGCAATGGTAAATTTGTAATCCGTATGGCTTCGCTTCAAATTCGTACGTGAATTTTTGGCCAGGAAAAATGGAAGTTAAACCGTCCATCTCTGGAGGATGGATTCCGTGAAAATGAATAGAGTGGGGATGGCTGCCCTTATTAATAAAGTGAAACCGCAAAAGGTCCCCCTCGGTACAACGAAAAGATGGTCCTGGAATTGTTCCGTTATACGTCCAGCCTGGAAATTTAATTCCTTTGGCAATTTCGATTTCTTTATCAATTGCCACGACTTCATATTCCCGGAGTATTTGTCCGTTTGGCAGCTTGGTGACTTTTCCATAATCAAACTCTGTAAGGAGCCGTTCTGCCATTTTATAACCTGTGGTTTTTGTTTGATCACTCATATTTGCATGATTGGAATGATTGCCATTCTTGTGAGACGAATCATTGGCTGCCTGAGCCACAGTTGGGAATTGTGCCATTTTATTTAAGTAATAAGATCCGGCTATTCCAAACGCACCAGCAGTCCCCATCTTTAAAATATCTCTGCGGGAAACCTTTTTCTCATCCGACATTACTTGACCCCCTTCTAAAAAGTTTCCTCAAGGAAACTTTTTGTTGTATAAGCTATACTTTAAGCTAGGTACAAGTTTTGTGTCAACTCTTTTTTTAGGCTATATTCGTATTAAATTATTGCTCAGGTGGGGGATATTCAACCGTATTAAGACTGGGGTGTTTTTTTAAAGCATCTTTGAATAAAACTATATGTGCTCTTATGAATCGGAGACTCTACAATAAGTGTCCTTTCATTTAACTGTGTAATCTTCTTAAACCTATGGATTTCGTACAGCCAACTTTGAATATATTCCCTAATTGAATCGAAGGCTTGCTGTATTCTCCAGTCAAAATCCCTGCTTTTAGTTTCTATAGCCTCGCACTTCGTTTCCCAGTTCGATTTTCAATTCCCCTGTCAATAATAGATTTCTAATGTTAAGCATGTCTTTAACCGATTCCCCTTTCCAAAAATTAACTAGTTTTGGGTAATATAATCGGGTTAACAAGTTTGTTATAGTGCATTATTTACAAACTATTAATAAGCTTTAATAATCTGCATCAATTCTTTTATGACAAAATCCTTAGTTTTTTCTCGAATTTAGACTCATACCATCAATTTCCACCTTATGCAAGTTACAAATGTGATAATAACCTCCATTTTTTTCATATAAACCGTGACTTTTGACTTGTTTATCATGCGAAGTAATAAAATCACATGGAGTTAACGGAACATTTAAAAAGGTCTGTTAATTTTAATGGTAGAGTTTGCTATAAGGAATATAGCATCCCTCAAAAAAATTTTGGAGGTAATGTTAATGATATCTAGCAATAGCGGTTTAAACAGACGTAATTTCTTAAAAGTTGGTGGAATGAGTACATTAGCATTAACACTTGGTTCAACTGGGGTATTTTCTCTTGCGGGAGCTACAAAAGGATTTGCAGTGGAATCTAGCAATCCAACAAGCGGTTTTGGTGGATATGGCCCGCTAGTAAAGGATCCAAATGGAGTTCTTGATCTGCCAAGGGGATTTCATTACAAAATGCTTTCACGAACTGGTGATGTCATGCCTAATGGTGACCTTGTCCCTTCTGCTCACGATGGAATGGCTGCCTATAAAGGGGAGAAGGGTACTACCATTCTTGTTAGAAACCATGAAAATGGGACAAATTCTGATTACCCTGTAAACGGAAAAAAACCTTGGAGCGCTGGTGCTGCAGGCGGCACAACCACATTAATCGTTGGACAAAATAATAAAGTCATTGATCAGTATGTATCAAGTTCAGGTACAATCCGGAACTGTGCGGGTGGAGCTACGACTTGGGATACCTGGTTAACAATGGAAGAAACTCGTGATATGGGACATGGCTTTGTATTTGAAGTAAATCCGCTTGATCCTGAAAACGAAATGTCAAGAACACCGATCCGTGATATGGGTTATTTCTCCCATGAAGCTGGGCATGTTGACACTTCAACAGGGATTTGGTATTTAACGGAAGACGCAAGTCCAAGCTTTTTGTACCGTTTTACACCAAATGACCGAAGTCAAAAACTAGGTTCTCTGCAAAAGGGCGGGACACTTGAAGCAGCAGCGATTGATGAATTACCAGCTGCAGCTGCAAGTCAATTTAGTACTAGACAAAAATTCGGGATTGTTTGGAAAAAATTAAATCCTGAAATCGCACAGCAAGACGCTAAGGAAAAAGGCTGTATTCAATTTAGTCGCTTAGAAGGGGCTTATTTTTCTGAAGGTACTTTATGGTTTGATGATACAAGTGCAGGTTCAGCACGCCTTGGCCGTGTTTATCGCTACACGCCAGCGACAAACACCTTAGAACTATTCTATGAGTCTACGGATAAAAATGATTTAGAAGCACCAGATAACATTACAATCACACCTTGGGGAGATTTATGGATCGCCGAAGATGGTGGCGGTAATGATCGTATTGTCGGATTAACTCCTGAAGGAAATATTTATACTTTCGCTGAAAATATGATGAACGGTTCTGAATTTGCTGGCCCTACATTTTCTCCAGATGGAAATACTTTCTTTGTAAATATGCAAACACCAGGTATTACCTTTGCGATTTGGGGACCATTTGCACGCAGAAATTCTACCCGTAGACGAGCTATGAACCAGGCTCAACCGCCAACAAGTCTTGCTCCTGTTGTTTCGGATAAACTTACTGCATTTGCAGATGAACAAGGCATGTCTATATTAGAAGCAGCAGCTTTAGAGCGTCATGGTATGCCAATTTTATAAGTAATGATCGCATTTTTGAGTACGAACAAACCATCATGGTTTAGGAGGTGAGAAGATTGTTATCTAGTATCGGCATTCCTGGCCTAATTCTCATTCTAGTCATTGCGTTAATCATTTTTGGTCCTTCTAAATTACCTGAAATCGGAAGTGCTTTCGGGAAAACTTTAAATGAATTTAAAAAAGCAACAAATGATTTGATCAACAATGACACTGAAGAAAAAACTAAACTAGTCGCTCTTGAGAAAACCGAAAAGACTGGAAACTAAATAACTTGTTTTACAATTTAATTGAGTAATTGCTTGGAGGAAATAGTATGAATAAAATGGGAATGAATTTATTGAAGGGTTGTTTTTCGCTGACGATGGCTGCTGCTTTTGTCGGAAAGCCCGTTACAGCAGATGCGGGGGAAAAGCTCAAGGAGGGAGAGAAGTTTGAACTCACCATTCTCCAGACGAATGACTTTCATGGTCATTTGGATGACATCGTCACGCTGGATGATGGAACCATTCATCACAATTCTATTGCGAAGTATGCCACCATCATTGAAAATGTGCGCAATGAAGAGGAGAATCTGCTTCTCGTCGATGGCGGGGATGTCTTCCTGCGCGGCGAGTTTCAGGCGGGTCAAGGAGAGTTGGAGACGTCTCTTTTGAAAGCTTTGGACTATGATGCAATGGTTCTCGGAAACAACGACTTCCGCGTTTACCCTGCAGGAGAGGGCACACAGGACAGCCGTTATGAACAGTTAAAGAATTACCACCGCAACGTGAATTTCCCCATCCTTACTGGTAATGTCATTGAAAGGGAAACAGGAAAGTACATTCAGAATGTTAAACCTTGGAAGAGTTTCTCTTTCAATGGCGTTAAAGTCAGCATGATCGGCCTTACTTCGATGAAGCCGGAAATTCGCGGTTGGAATGATGTTGCAGACCTCGATTTCATCGAACCGGTTGAATCGTTGAATGAGTTGCTTCCTGAAGTGAGTGAAAAGTCCGACATTAATATTGTCCTTTCGCATGCCGGAAACACTGAAGACCACAAGTTGGCTCAGGTTCCAGGAGTTTCAGCGGTAATCGGCGCAGATACACACAAGGTCATCCAAACGCCCGAATACGAATTCAACGGAGAGGTGATGGTGCCAATTACTCAAGCCGGCGGAGAACAAGAACATTATTTGGGCCGCCTGGATTTGACTTTTGAAGTTGTTGACGGCAAAATGACGTTAGTCGAATCCGATGGTTTCCTCTACGACGTCACAAATGTCCCAGCCAATTCGGAGATTCAAGCGATTATAGACGAATATCGTTCAGAGTTGAATGCGCAATAATCCAAATGAAGTCTTCATAATGCTTTGTCGTTTCTTTATTAATTTATGCAGTAAGAATGCAAGGGCGTGTGCAGAAAGTCTGTGAAAACTAACGACTGCCGGCCTTTTTATTTTTGCGCGCATTTCCGCCCTATCCTCGGAGAACGTTGAACTTAGTGTAGATTTTATCTGTGTCGTTTAGATTAAATCCGCTGTTTTTTTATAAAAAGGATGGTTACGGAACTAATCATTTGTTATGCCATTGAGGTTGCGAGGGATTTGTACTTAAACTACCATGAATAACTTGATTTAAATAATTGTTGATATCCATAAAAAACCAATTATCTTTTGCTCGCTGATGGTCATAATAAATAAAGAAGAAGGGGCTAGTGATTTACGTATGATTCATATCATTTAGTAAATGAGGTGTCAGTTAAAGACGTTTAACTTAACTACTGGAAGCTTCATTAAAAATCGTTTCGAGCAAGGAGATGGTTCGCTTGCACGTAAAAGCAGAAAACTCATTTAATAATTGTCAATTATGCTTTGAAAGTTGATAAAACTTTTAAGATATAGGGGATGGTTGCTTTGGATGATAAACTCTAGTCACATACCAGTATTTACTCTAATGTAGATGAGGTGTTTATCGCAGAGAATTTATGCTGATTCGAAATGAAGCAAACCCCTTTTTCAGACAGGGTGCAACATTCAGTTGCATCCTGTTTTTATGTGTGTTCTTTTCCTGTTATCACTAGCGCGAGCCATTTTATTTATATCCTCTTTACTAATCTGTTACGTTATAAAATAAAAAAAGACGGAAAAGCATAAAGGTAACAAGATGATAAAAATATAATACACTATTATCGGAGAAGACATAAATCAAACAAAAAGGATGGGATCCTGATGGTTGATGAAAATAAGCAAAAAAACAAACGGGAACAATGGAAAAAGAAAGTCATGGATAATTTAAAGAGGGAAGCTGTCAAAAATATCATAGCAAGAACGGGAGACCTAGCAAGATTAGATGCTAAAGTCAATAATACTTACACTGTATACATCAAGGATGGAAGGATGATAAAGCAACCTACAAATGGGAAGTGTGTTGTCATTAATGGGAAAATCCAAGAATAAAAATTTGTGACGGAATAGAGAATAAACATTATAGAAGGCGAAGGTATATAGCGGTTGGACCACAGTAATTGTGCAAGGCCATCACAAAGTTCATGTGAAAACTTGCTTGGTAAGCTTTCAGGAGGAATGTTAGTGTAATAGATCTCGAGTCCTTACTTTGATGAGCTCTAATTTGATTAGATTTGGTACATTTGAGGTGTACGGCCGAGCAGATCGAACTTGAAACCCACATACAGGGGAAGAAATACAAATTATTGCTTCCAAAGTTTACTGCTTTTATACCGGATAAGGAAAAGAGGCGGTTAAATGAAAAAGTAGTATAGCATAAAAAATACTCTGGGATGAGATATACTCCAGAGTATTTTTTGCTTTATGTAAAGTTTAATTTATTTACTTTCGCACCTGTTTTTACATAGATAAGTGCTACGGATAAAATGCAAAACACTCTTAAATGAGTTTGAGAGGATACTTGGGTTTATTTCAAGCTTCAATATAAACGAATGGAAATTATTTGGGATTCTTTTTTTAAAATAAATTCTAATATATCAGTAGCCAGGGCAGGACGTACGGGTGCGTGGGACATGATTTCGTGAAGAAAACTGTCCGCCCCCTACTTGTAGAAACATGTTGGGGGTTGGTTGGGACTTAGATATCGAATAATAAGCGAAGCTATGAAACTGCTGGGAGGGCGTTAAACAGCAGAGGAGAACAAACAAAGATATTGACATCCTTTAGCTGGTTTATTGCTGTAACAGCCTCTGTTACAACACCCATTTTATTATGCAATTAAAAAATGAATTTTTGTTAAATGAATACCAATTATATTCCAAAAATAACCTCGACAGAATACATAATAAACCCATATTCAAAGCAGCTAAGTAATAAAAAAACAAGATTTATAATGGTAAAAAATAGATTTATAAAAGGGAATTCAATACTTTTGTTGAACAAGAATATTGTGGGTCATTTTAACAGTTTAATATTTGTGTTTGTAACCGTTTACATCTGGATATTTAACTTGATTATGTTAGTGGATTATAAGTGCAAAATCGTTAGAGAATGGAGGTTAACCCATGGTTAGCACGATGGCAAGCAATAAGGATGATTCTCGTTCCTTCCTAGCGGAAGAACACTTATTATTTAAACAATCAATTCGCGAATTTCTCGTCAAGGAGGCTGTCCCCTTTTATGATCAATGGGAAAAGGAGGGGGGAATTCCTCACTCATTTTGGAAAAAGATTGGAGATAATGGATTTTTATGTCCATGGCTTGATGTGGAATTCGGTGGAATAGGAGCAGATTTTGGATATTCAGTTGTGCTGGTAGAGGAATTGGAAATGGTTGGATCAGCGTTAAGAGGAATATCAATTCATTCTGATGTTGTAGCCCCTTATATTGCCTCATTCGGAACAATAGATCAGAAACAAAGATATTTACCAAAATTCATTACAGGTGAATTGATTTCAGCTTTTGCATTGACAGAGCCGGGAATAGGTTCGGAATTAGGGGATATTCAAACCACAGCGATTAAAAAAGATGGGTATTATATTCTCAATGGAGCCAAAACGTTTGTCACAAATGGCTTTAAAGCCGACTTCATGATAGTGGCATGCAAAACTGATCTTAATACTGTTCCTTCTGAGGGCGGAATCAGTTTACTGATCGTTGATAAAGATACGCCAGGATTTTCACGGGGAAGAAAGCTTGGTAAAACAGTTCAGGGATGCTCAGACACAGCCGAACTATTTTTCGATGATGCTTCAGTTCCTGTTGGCAACCTCCTTGGAGAGGAAGGGAAGGGTCTTTCATATATCATGCAAAAACTGCAGCAGGAGAGAATAATATGTACGATCGTGTCTTTAATTTCAGCGAAAGAAATGCTTCACTTAACGATGAATTTTATAAAAGGACGAAAAACATTTGATAAGAAAATAAGTAAATTTAAAAATGCACAGTTTACCATTGCTGAAATAGCGACAGATATTCATCTGGGAAGAACGTTTGTTGATGGTTTAATCTGTAAACATATGACTGGGGAGAATATCATAGTTGAAGTATCGATGGCTAAATATTGGATAACGGAGATGTCTAAGCGAATATCCGATAAGTGCATGCAATTACATGATGGCTACGGAAATATAGGAGACGATAAAATTGCCCAGCGTCACCGGGACATTCCTTTGACAACATTCTTTACAGGGACAGATGAAACCGTAAAAACCCTGATTGCTAAAAATATTGGGTTTTAATTCATCGTTAATTTTATAAATCATTCAACTACCTCAATTAACATGAGGTGGTTTTTTTATACCATTTATTCAATATAATTCCAACGAACTAGTTTTTTTAAATAAAAGGTTTATACAGTTTGTTATATGGGTACAAGAGACTGTGCAAATAAAAAATTAATATATTTGTAAAATTTGTAATTGTATGCGAATGATGGAGGTGCTTGTTATGTTAAAAATCGAAAATGTATCGAAAATCTATAAGGGAGGAAAAAAAGCTGTAAAAAATATATCATTGGATATTAAAAAAGGCGAGTTCATTTGCTTTATTGGTCCGAGTGGATGCGGTAAGACAACGACAATGAAAATGATTAACCGTCTTATCGAACCGTCGGAAGGCAAGATACTTATTAATGGTGAAAATATCATGGATAAAGATCCAGTCGAGCTAAGAAGACAGATCGGGTACGTTATCCAGCAAATCGGACTTTTCCCTCACATGACGATTCTTGAAAATATCACCCTCGTTCCAAAACTTCTTAAATGGAATGTACAGAAAAAAAAGGAACGCGCACTGGAATTGTTGCAGCTTGTCGATATGGGACCTGAATACCTGGAAAGATATCCCTACGAATTGAGCGGCGGGCAGCAACAAAGGATAGGCGTTCTCAGAGCACTAGCTTCCAATCCTCCACTCATTTTAATGGATGAACCTTTTGGTGCACTAGATCCAATCACCCGCGATGCCCTTCAGGAGGAATTTAAAAATCTACAGCGCACACTTGATAAAACAATCGTTTTTGTTACCCATGATATGGATGAAGCCATTAAACTAGCTGACAGGATCGTCATCTTAAAAGCTGGTGAAATCGTCCAAGTGGGAACACCGGATGAAATTCTCAGAAACCCAGCCAATGAGTTTGTGGAAGAATTCATCGGCAAAGATCGCCTGCTTCAAACAAGGCCAAATGTTGAGTTGGTTGAACAGATCATGAGTCGAAATCCAATATCCATTACAGAGGAAAAATCCCTTACAGATGCTATTACGATCATGCGCGAGAAAAGGGTAGATTCTTTACTTGTAGTCGATGAGCAAAATGTGTTAAAAGGGTTCGTGGATGTTGAAACGATCAGTGAATATCGAAAAAAGGCTAAATTTATTAGTGAAGTCATCAATACTGATGTCTATTCAGTGAAACAGGATACTTTAATCCGCGATTCCGTTCAGAAGATTTTAAAACGAGGATTCAAATACGTGCCGGTAGTTGACCACAATAAACATTTGGTCGGAATTGTCACTAGGGCTACATTGGTGGACATCGTATATGACAGCATCTGGGGAGAGGAAGAAAGTCAAATGGCAGAAATGGCAGAAATGTTTTAGGAGGTGAATGAGATGGAAACTTTGCTCGATTTTTTACAAACGAACTGGCAAGAATTGGTTTATAAGGCGTGGGAGCACTTATATATATCCTTGATCGCTGTTTTCCTTGGAATAATAGTTGCCATACCACTAGGGATCATGTTGACCCGAATGAAAAGGAGCGCTTCGATAATAATCGGATTAGCAAACATTATGCAGACATTGCCGAGCTTAGCGGTCCTAGCCTTTTTCATTCCTTTCCTCGGAGTTGGAAAAACACCCGCAATCATTGCGTTATTTTTCTATTCCGTATTACCCATACTCAGGAATACATACACAGGCATTAAAGGCGTAAATGGAAATCTGCTGGAATCCGGACGCGGCATCGGGATGACAAGCTGGGAGAGAATTCGTCTCGTTGAATTCCCGCTTGCACTTTCCGTCATTATGGCTGGCATCCGTACGGCTTCCGTCTATTTAATTGGATGGGCCACCTTAGCCTCCTTTATTGGAGGCGGGGGACTTGGAGATTACATTTTTATCGGTTTGAATTTATACCAAACAGAATATATCATCGCAGGTGCAGTTCCGGTAATCATCATGGCTATCCTGGTGGATTATGTATTCTCGATCATTGAACGAAAAGTCGTACCAAAAGGATTGAAAGGTATGAAGGAAGTTGCTTGAGGAGGATTACCATGTATAAAAAAATGAGACGTACAATTTTCATGACCCTTTTAGTTTGTTCATTAGTGATCACTGGCTGCTCCTTGCCTGGTTTAGGGTCCTCTTCTGAAACTACTGTAAAGATCGGTGCCCAAAGCATGACCGAATCCGAGATCTTGGCGAACATGATCGCTCAACTCCTTGAAAGGAATACGGAAGTTGATACGAAAATCATTAAAAATCTAGGTTCCAATTTCGTTCAGCAAAAGGCGATGGAGACCGGTGACATAGACATAGCCGCAACTCGATATACGGGGACTGATTTAACGAGTGTACTGGGGCAGGAAATTGAAAAGGATCCAGTAAAGGCGATGGAAATTGTTCAAAGGGAATTCAAAGAACAATATGGGTTCAAATTTTTTGATTCTTACGGATTCGATAACACTTATGCCTTTACGATTTCAAATGAATTGGCAGAGGAAAAGGGGTATCAGAAAATATCGGATCTGGAAAAGGATGCAGATAATTTAAGGTTAGGTGTAGATAGTGCTTGGCTGAAAAGAAAAGGGGATGGTTATAAAGGGTTCGTCGATACATATGGATTGGAATTTGGGGAAACTTATCCGATGCAGATTGGCTTGGTATACGATGCAGTCAAAAATGGTCAGATGGATATTGTCCTTGCATATTCCTCAGATGGACGGATTAAGGTTAATGATTTGAAGCTTTTGGAAGATGATAAACAATATTTCCCTCCATATGACTGTTCACCGGTAGTAACCAAAGAATTATTGGAACGATATCCTGAAATTGAAGATGAACTTAACAAGTTAATTGGTGAAATCACTACTGAAACCATGCAGGAACTGAACTATGAAGTTGATGGGAACTTGAAGGAGCCAGCGGTCGTAGCATCGGAATTCCTTAAAGCACATAAATACTTTGAATAAATGGGGGTGCACACTAATGGAAATCTTGCAACAGCTGGGAACTTATTATTCCCAAAATTGGATGTATGTACTAACTGAATTTTATCGCCACTTTTTAATGTCTGCCTATGGAGTTTTATTTGCAGCAATTGTAGCCATCCCCATTGGCATTTTCATTGCGAAACATAAGAAATTGAGCAATTGGGTATTTTCGATAACGAATGTGATACAAACCACACCAGCATTGGCTATGCTCGCTCTCCTGATGCTAGTAATGGGGTTAGGAACAAATACGGTTATCTTATCATTGTTTTTATATTCCTTACTGCCAATCTTGAGGAACACTTATGTCGGAATTACAAGTATAGATCATGCTTATTTAGAATCTGGCAAGGCAATGGGGATGACGAAGCTCCAGTTACTAAGAATGGTCGAACTGCCATTATCTCTGGCAGTCATCATGGCTGGCTTACGTACAGCGCTTGTCGTTGCAATTGGAGTAACCGCGGTCGGTACATTCGTAGGCGCAGGCGGGCTGGGGGATATCATTGTCAGGGGAACGAATGCTTCAAATGGAACGGCAATTATACTTGCAGGAGCAATTCCGACTGCATTGATGGCCATTCTCTCAGATCTTATACTCGGCTGGCTGGAACGAATTCTTTCACCGATAAAAAAGAAAAAAATTCATACTGCCTAAACCTAAAGAGCCATTGCATGTTAATGCAATGGCTTTTCCATGGCCAGAAATGCCAATTACCGATTAGAAGTCAGAAGCTTAGACTGGCAGACTTAGTTTTTTATTTTAGAAAAAGGGTAACTATAAGGGTAGTCGTAAAAAAATATAAGGGGAATCAATCATGAAACTTACACCAGAGCAGCGTATTGAACTTCATGGCTTTAATAATCTTACGAAATCTTTAAGCTTTAATATGTATGATATTTGTTACACAAAAACCAGGGAAGAGAGAGAGGCCTACCTGGATTATATCGATGAACAATATAATGCAGAGCGGCTTTCGAAGATCTTGCACAATGTTTCTGATTTAATAGGGGCACATGTTTTAAATACAGCCAAACAGGATTATGTCCCTCAAGGCGCAAGTGTAACCATTCTTGTTTCGGAAGGTCCTGTCGTAGAAGTACCTACGGGAACTTATGAAGAATCACCAGGGCCTTTACCTGATAATGTGGTCATGCAACTCGATAAAAGCCATATTACCGTACATACATACCCTGAATTCCATCCAAATGAAGGCATTAGCACATTCAGGGCCGATATCGATGTCTCTACTTGTGGGGAAATATCACCTCTTAAAGCCCTTAATTATCTCATTCATTCTTTCGATACCGACATTATCACGATCGATTACCGAGTAAGAGGCTTTACGAGAGATAAAGATGGGCGGAAATTGTTCATTGATCACGATATTAATTCCATTCAAAACTATATTCCTGATGAAGTGAAGGGTTTATATGACATGATTGATGTGAATGTATACCAGGAAAATATATTCCATACAAAATGTAAGCTGAAAAGATTCGATATTAATAATTACCTATTCGGCTATACAGAGGAAAAGCTGAATACAGAAGAAAGGCAAGAAATTATAGAAAGGCTTCGAACGGAGATGGATGAAATTTTTTATGGTGCCAATGTTCCGCATCCAATAGAAAAAAACAAGCATGCCGATTAAGGGATGCTTGTTTTATTTGAAAAGTTAATTTAAATGGAAAACCTGAACTAATACATACCCGAGACAAGTCAATAATATAGAGCCGATCAGTCCAGCTATAAAAGGTTTACCGCCATATTTACTAAACGTCACGAGGTCAATATTCAATCCTAGTCCTGCCATGGACATAGCCATGAGGATATAGGAAAGCATAACAAGTTTATCGGCTATGGGTTCAGGAACTGCACCTGTAGAATAAAGGGCACTCATTAACAAAAACCCAAAAATAAACCAAGGTATTTGAATGGACTTCCAGGAAAATTTCTTTCCGTTATCTCTTGATCGATCTTTCCAATTCATGATGAAACCGATTAAAATGGCAACGGGAATGAGCAGGGCCACCCTAGTCAATTTGACCACGACTGCCAAATCGACTGCCTCATTCCCCCCTGGCGCTGCTGCAGCGATCACGTGAGCGATTTCATGTAGTGTCGCTCCCGAGAATATACCGTATCCTTGATCGGATAACTCCAATAATGGATATAGGATTGTATAACCGAAAGTGAAGGTTGTACCTAAAACAGCAACCGTCGCTACTGCTATTGCAGTATCTTTTTCTTTTGCTTTTATTTGGGAGGAAATTGCCAGGATGGCAGCAGCTCCACAAATTCCCGTTCCGCAAGCTGTCAATATGCCTAGCTTTTTCTCAACTTTAAAAAGACGCGTCAATCCATAAACTACTAATATAGCAAATCCAAGACAAATGGCACCCACTGCAAATGTTTTCGGACCGGCATTAAATATATCCTTTAGGTTCAGGCGCATTCCCAATAAAATAATGCCCATTCTTAAAAGGACTTTACTTGAATAATTTGTCCCTGCAACGGTATAAGCTGGGACGCCAATGATCGCTTTCCAAACAACACCAATCAGTATCGCAATGACTAACTGTCCCATTATATGAAGGAATGGAAGCTCTGCTAAGTATTTTGCAGCAATGGCAATTAGCAAAGTCAATGCTATTCCTTTTGTAAATTCAAGTTTTTTAATTTCGACGTTTGTTTGTTCCAGTGTGATCACTCCATCTATGTTGATGCCTTAACTTTAAAGCTTAATTAAAAATAAGTGAAATATATTTTTGCTATTTCAATGATTACTTTCACTTATGATAAAATGAAACACATAGGTAAATAAGGGAGGTAACTATGGATCCGTTAAAAGTATTCGTCACCGTTATCGAACAGAAAAACTTTTCAAGAGCAGGGGACATTCTGAACTTGTCGCAGCCAGGAGTCAGTCTTCACATAAGAAATCTGGAAAATGAGTTAGGAACGAAATTAATTTATCGTTCTCCCAAACAAGTACAAATAACAGAGCCGGGAAAAATTTTGTATAGACATGCAAAGCAAATGCTTGATCATTATGAGACAGCAATAAGAGAAATAAATGAATTTAATAACGTGGTTAGCGGAACGATGAAAATAGGTGCAAGCTTCACGATAGGGGAATACTACCTTCCAAAAGTTTTAGCAGAATTTGCGGCTCAATATCCGATGGTGGACATACAAATCATCATCTCGAATTCTAATGAAGTCATACAAGGAATACGTTCGAATAAGCTTGATATAGGCTTGATTGAGGGTGAAACGGATTATAAAGATATTGATGTCAGACCATTCATGAATGACGAGATGATTGTCGTCGTCCCACCGGTTCATCCACTTTCACAGATGGATCTCATCGAGGGCACATTGCTCCAAAACCAAACATGGGTGCTTAGGGAGCAAGGATCGGGAACCCGTACATATTCCGATAAACTTCTGAGAAGCCTGGAGTTAAATATAAAGAAAACCTTTATTTTCACCAGTATCCAAGGAGTGAAAGAAGCGGTGATGGCTGGGCTTGGCATTGCCCTGTTATCACGATTGACTGTACAAAAAGAACTGAAGTCCAATGAATTGAAAACCTTTCATTTGAAAAATGAACCCATTATAAGACCTTTTTCGATCGTGAAAAAGTTAGACCTCGAAGCCTCAAAAGCCATGGAGTTGTTTTTAAGGAAGGTCGAAGAATTTGCGATAAGGGGCCAGTCCTAAATAAATCACCTAAACTTTTGCTCATCCTTTCATTTTCAATGAAGAGGTTGGGCATTTTTAACGACGAAATATTTTTAATTTTAATGAAAACGTCGAAAGTATTTTGGAATATGTCAATAATTATACGAATTTTACGTATTTTCACTTAATTAGAAACATATAAATTAAATAGGTAGTCTCCAGGATGTTCTAAGTCCCTGTAGACTTTTCCTGATATTAATAATCTTAAAAGGAGCAACCACATTGGCTATAGACGAGCAGAAAGATAAGCGAATTTCTGTTTTCGACAGGATTATAGGTTTCATGCCAAAATTTTATGTGATTGGGACAATTTTAATTTTTGTTTATACGCTAGTTGCGATGGCTCATTTAGGTATCCAAACTTTGAAAAAGCCAGAGGAAGCTGTTGTACCTGCCCCTCCTATTTCTCAGGGCTTTGAACATACATTGATATCGTTAATCATCGAACCGATCGTAACTTCTGAATTTTATCAAATCATCTTTAACACGTTATTTCTTTACCTTGTTTGGATATTGCTTTTCCTATTAGCACCGATTGCTTTTTACCGTTTAAAACACTTTAAATTTTTTAATATCGAAATTGAAATTGAAAAACAAGATGCAGCCGTTTATGAAGTATTCAGCATGAGCAGTTCAAAAATGAAATTTGCTGCGTATTTAACATCCGAGGAATATCAATTGGAGATATCAGAGGAAATTGCCAACAGCAAGGACTTTAAAACACCCTTAATCTATACATTGGACTGTGCCGTAGATTTTTATTCCGATCAATTAGGACTTTCATTTACCTATGATATCTATACCCTGAACCAGTTCAAAAAAGCAAAGCTGCCAAAATCCATCAAAGCGATGCTTGATAAATCCATTCAAACCGGCGATCCATGCATTACGAATAAAAGCAATAGTGATAGTGAATATTACAAGAACTTTCTTATCCATTATTTCGAAAATATGGACGGGAAATTTGTCACTGTCTTAAATAGTTACCAAACTGAATTCGATACATTCGATAAATCACTGCTTAAGATCCTGCAAAACGTCATATACGATTACTATTTACAGTATCACTATATTTACGATGGGAGTGAGAAGCTGGAAAAGAATGAATCGATTTCACATAATAATTAAAAAAACCACCCTACAAGTGGTTATTTTTTTTGGAAAGGTGATTGTTAATTATATTTTGGACAATTTCATTATTACCAATGAGCTCAGACGATTTCTTTACATGCTGTTCCCGAAAATTCATGTTCTTAATTTTCTTGGACTTTTTCCCATTTTTAAAATTATTGAAGGCATTTAAAAAAGCTATCTGAATCACTCCCCTTATAGATTAGTATATTCATATTTTGGATAAAATTTCATGAAAAACTACAATTTACAGAAAAATATTTTGCGGTTTTAAGTGATGAAAATTAACTAAAAAAAGGAATTAAAGACTTTCTAGAAGAATTGATTTTAATTTAGAATGAGGGATTTATAAGCTCAAATTATTGATTACTACGGCTTTTTTATAAAAAATAAAGTAATTCCCCCCAAAATATTGTATAGTTAGAATACTGGGATTCGAACAAACATTCGTTTCTTGGGAATAGAGATTACTTCTTAGTGGAACAGGAGAGAGACAGTGAACGGTACAGCACACATGGCATTAGGGGCAACAGTTGGATTCTTGACGGCAAACGCACTTCAAACAGATCCAACTACCACTTTATTCTTGGTTGGCATTGGGGGAGTTTCAGGCCTTATGCCCGATATGGATATTGATGGGAAGTTAAGTAATAGGATTACCTTCTCACATAAGTTTATTCGAACGATAGCACAAACGATTGGAATATTAATGATCATTTATAGTCTTTTGGAAGGCTCTGAAACGGAAAAATGGATCGGCGTAGGGGCAGGAATCGGAATCATCATCATTTCATCTTTCATCAGACAAAGGCATATGCTGACCTTGACTGGATTAGCGGTTTTAGGCGGCGGTTTATCTTTGCAGGAAAGCTGGCTGTGGCTATTAGGAGTTTATATTATCCTAGCATCCTTTACACCACATAGAAGTTATACACATTCGATTGCAGGTATGGCTTTCTTTGGCATCGTGGCCCATCAATTCGAAGCCTTTATGGGGATTGACGGAATTTTCACTACTTGTTTATTAGGATACATAAGTCATTTAATTGCGGATTTGAAATGTTTACCTTTTAACAAACGTGGGGTAAAGTTATTTCTTCCATTTTTCTCAAAAGAATTTTGACAGTGGTTTTCTTACCGCTGTTTTTTCTATGAAGTAAAGTAAAGGTGCTTTGACTTTAAATTGAAGGGACACCTGATTCGGCTTTTTTTATGTTTTATATGGTCATTCTTCCTAAATCTACTAAATGTAACATATTTGTAAAGATCCTGTGATGCGAGTGATATACCTATTCTAGTATATTAAGTTTAGCAAATCACATCAGGGGGTAAAATAATTTGTTTAAGAAAATTGTCGTCGGATTGTCATTGGCTATCATGCTTGTAACCTCATCTTTTGCTGGGGACCAAGTGGAAGCTGCTTCATATCATACAAAAGCGATTAAAGTGGCTAAAAGTGAATTAGGTACAAAATATAAAATGGGTGGCATTTCTTCTTCAGGTTTTGATTGCTCCGGTTTAGTGAAGTATTCATATCAAAAGGCTGGTAAGAATTTACCAAGAACCGCGGCTGACATATATAAAAAAGGAAAGAAAGTTAAAAGCCTGCAAAAAGGTGACTTAATGTTTTTTGCACCAAATAAAGCGAAAAAACCTACACATGTGGCTATATACATAGGAAACAATGAATTCATACACTCATCATCATCTAAAGGAGTTTCATACGCTAAAACCAATAATAGTTATTGGAAGCCAAAGTATATTGGTGCGAAACGTATATAATAGAAGGAAATCACACTTAATATAAAAAACAAAGAGACTTAATGATGTCTCTGACTGAAGGCAAGCTCGAAATAATTGAGTCAGCCTTCAGTTTTTTTCTTTAAAAACGTTCAAATTGCTTTAAGAAATCCGCTCCCTTTCCGTCTGTCTGCCTAGCCTCATCAAAGCAAGCGTCGTGGGATCTTGGCTAGCCAGTTATTCGGCAGAAGTGTCGTAAATTTCTTCAATCTAATAGATCAGGATGAGACCAATCCGAGCCCTTGTTGGCTATAAAAAAGACTTTAATTGAAGTCTCTTTTTTTGTTTTAAAATAAGAGTGGATGAGGCATACGGACAAGGAAAAAGGAAATTGATGTTTTGTTAATAGATTACGTTATGGTTATCCTGAAGTGGGTGTTCAATAATATCTGAATGTACTAAGAGGCATACATAAAATCTTTTTATTTGACTGGAAATGGATAATTTAATATGCTTAGCAAACCAAATCGAAGGAATTTCTTTTTTTATTGCAAAAAAATTCCCAGACAAAATTATTGAAAGTCAAAGAAGGTCAATGTATAATAAAGTCAGAAAGTCAAAGAAGGTCAAAGATTTATTGTGAATTCAATTTTTAAAAGGAGGAGTACTACATGCTTTGTGAAAAATGCCATGTAAACCAAGCAAATATTCAAGTTCATCTAAATATGAATGGTCAGGAGCATGATGTGAAACTGTGCTCCACTTGTTATAAAGAAGAGCGAAACAAACTTGGAGCAGCAATGGGCGGAATGGATACAGGGAAATTCCAATATAATGGATTTCCAAATTCATTCAATCCATTTAATTATAATGATGTACCAAAACCGGATTCAGCTGAACATGGCGAGGACGGAGGATTGCTTGAGGAGTATGGCCGCAATTTGACCGATGCTGCTAAAGCAGGACTTATCGATCCGGTTATCGGAAGAAATGAAGAAATCAAACGCGTCATTGAAGTTCTAAATAGACGTAATAAAAATAATCCCGTTTTAATCGGTGAACCTGGTGTCGGTAAAACAGCCATTGCCGAAGGTCTTGCTTTAGCGATTGTTGAAGGTTCAGTGCCTGTTAAATTACGTAATAAGCTTGTATATATGCTTGATGTAGCGTCCCTTGTTTCGAATACTGGAATTAGAGGGCAATTCGAAGAACGAATGAAGCAATTGATCAGCGAATTGCAGGAAAGGAAAAATGTCATTTTATTCATCGATGAAATTCATCAACTTGTGGGAGCGGGTTCAGCCGAAGGATCAATGGATGCAGGAAATATCTTGAAGCCTGCACTTGCACGCGGCGAACTTCAGCTTGTCGGGGCAACCACTTTATCCGAATATAGGAAAATTGAAAAAGACGGTGCCCTTGAAAGACGCTTCCAGCCTGTACACGTTAATGAGCCGACAACGGCTGAGGCATTGGTCATCTTACATGGCTTAAAAGATAGTTATGAATCATATCATGGTGTAACATATAGTGAGGAAGCCCTAAAAGCGGCTGTTGAACTCTCGAACCGCTACATTCAAGACCGATTCCTGCCTGATAAGGCAATAGACTTAATGGATGAAGCTGGTTCCAAATTGAACTTGACCATCGAAGACGGCCAGGTAGAAAACATGAAAGAGCGTCTGGCGCAAATTTATAAAGAAAAAGAAATGGCTTTAAAAGAAGAAGCATATGAAAAAGCTGCCCTTCTTCGTGATGAAGAAGAAAAACTGGAAAAGTCCTTGCAGGCTGGGGAAAATGCAATTAAGCCAACCGTTACCGTTGAAGACATTCAAAATATCATCGAACAAAAGACTGGTATACCTGTAGGTAAGCTCCAAGAAGATGAGCAAGAAAGAATGGTTCATCTCCAAGAGGAGCTGATGAAAAAAGTAATCGGGCAGGAAGAGGCTGTCAAAAAGGTTTCCAAGGCCGTTCGAAGAAGTCGTGCTGGATTAAAATCCAAAAATCGTCCTACCGGTTCTTTCCTTTTCGTTGGGCCGACAGGAGTAGGTAAAACCGAATTGGCGAAAACCCTTGCTGAGGAATTGTTCGGGGACAAAGAAGCGATGATTCGTCTTGACATGAGTGAATTCATGGAGAAACACAGTGTTTCTAAATTAATCGGTTCTCCTCCTGGATATGTAGGGCATGAGGAAGCCGGACAATTGACGGAAAAAGTTCGCCGCAAACCTTACAGTATCATCTTATTGGATGAAATCGAAAAAGCACATCCGGATGTATTGCATATGTTCCTGCAAATCATGGAAGATGGCCGCTTAACCGACAGTCAAGGGCGGACCGTTACTTTTAAAGATACCGTGATTATCATGACGAGTAATGCTGGGGTCGGTGAGAAGCAAAAAGTAATGGGATTCGGTACAAGTTCAGCTGTGGAAGAGGCTTCAATCCTACAATCTTTAGGCAGTTTCTTCAAACCGGAATTCTTGAACCGATTCGATAGCATCATTGAATTCTCGGCATTGAAGAAGGAAGATCTTCTGCAAATCGTTGATATCATGATTCACGAGCTAGACGAAACACTTGCTGCAAATGGTTTATCTTTAGATGTAACTAATGAAGCGAAACAAAGACTAATTGAACTCGGATATCACCCAGCTTTCGGGGCGAGACCGCTCCGCCGTGTTCTTCAAGAACAGCTCGAAGATGGCATCACTGACTTTATCTTTGAGCAGCCAGAAGTAAAGAACTTCACTGCAGTTGTTGAGGATACCTCTGTGAAAATTATTAAAACACCATAAAGAGTACTAGAAATGCCTCCAAGACCGTAAAACTGTTATGGAGGCATTTTTTTATTTTTTTTGGATTCACTTTTCATAAAATGATAGGTAATGTTCAGCTAATTGACTTGCAGTTTTCGATTAAATATAGATTTCTGAATTTTCGACATAATTTGCCGATCGAATGTTTTGATGGGAATTGCCTGTGGAATCATACCATAAGGGAAGATTCGCTCATGATTATAAAAATTAATAATTCCTGTTCTAAAATGGGAATTTCAATGGAGGAATGACCTATTAAAGATTCACTTTCTTATTTTGAAGAAGAAAATAAAAATAATCGAAAACCTATGGATAATGAAGCGGAAAATCAGTTGGAATTTCTGCCGATTGCAAATATTGATCCAGTAAACCCGTCGGAATTGGATGAACTATATTTCTATGAAGGCAAAGATTTAGGAAATTCCTATCTTAAAGATAAAACGGCATTCCGATTATGGGCACCACTTGCATCTGAAGCTAAGCTAGTCACTTACAAACATTGGGATGATACAGATGGAATGGAGATTCAGATGGTTCGTTCAGAAAAGGGGACCTGGACCATTGAGCTGAACGGAGATCAGGATGGTTTGATTTATACATATAAAGTGAGAGTGGGAGAAACCTGGAGTGAAGCCGTCGATCCCTATGTTCGTGCAGTTACTGTTAATGGTAATAAAGGAGTCGTGATAGATTTAAATGATACGAACCCTAAAAGGTGGACTCGGGATAAACCACCTTTCGAAAAAGCTGAGGACATAGTCATTTATGAATTGCATACTCGGGATTTGTCGATTCATCCTGAAAGCGGAATCCATCATAAAGGTAAATTCCTAGGAGTGATTGAAGCCGGCACCAAAGGTCCAGAAGGAGCGAAAACGGGTCTTGATCATATTAAAGATCTAGGTGTTACCCATGTTCAGTTTATCCCGATATTCGATTTTGCTACAGTCAATGAAATGAAATTGAATGAACCACAATATAACTGGGGATATGATCCACAGAATTATAACGCTCCAGAGGGCTCTTATTCGACTGATCCGTATCAACCAAAAGTAAGGATCCGGGAGTTAAAGGAAATGATTCAAGGCTTACACGATCACGGTTTACGAGTAATCATGGATGTTGTATATAATCACGTTTATAAAGTGGAGGACTCAAACTTCCATAAACTCGTTCCCACTTACTTTTTTCGCTATAACGCAGACGGCACCTTATCTAATGGAACTGGTGTAGGAAATGATACCGCGTCTGAACGTAAAATGATGCGAAAATTCATCATTGAATCCGTAACCTATTGGGCGAAGGAATTTAACCTTGATGGTTTTCGTTTCGATTTAATGGGGATTCATGATGTGGAAACGATGAATGAAGTGAAAAAGGCACTGGCAGAAATTGATCCGACCCTCATTGTTTTGGGAGAAGGCTGGGATATGGACACCCCCCTGGCCCAAGAGCTGAAAGCAAATCAAAAGAATGCTTTTAAAATGCCTGGAATCGCTCATTTTAACGATGCGATCCGTGATGGTTTAAAAGGGTTTGTAATGAATGAACATGATAAAGGATTTGTGAATGGCAAACCAGGAATGGAAGATATTATAAAAAAGGGCATCGCTGGTGGTTTGAAATATGACGAAGATATAGCAACATATCAAAGACCAGATCAAGTGATCAATTATGTGGAAGCACATGATAATTATACTTTATGGGATAAGCTTCTCATCACTAATTCTGATGCGACAGAACAGGTACGGAAACAGATGCATAAATTAGCTTCGGCCGTCGTCTTAATGTCACAAGGAATTCCCATGATACATGCTGGACAAGAGTTCATGCGCACGAAGGATGGGGATGAAAATAGTTATCAATCTTCCGATTGGATTAACCGGCTGGATTGGAAAAGGAGAGCGGAGTTAGATCGGGAAGTGGAGTATATGAAAGGTCTAATTTCGCTCAGGAAAAATCATTCTGTTTTTAGGTTAAGCACACCCGAAGAAATTGAGGAGCACTTACAATTCATTGATGCTCCGCCAAATGCGGTTGCATTTACTTTAAAACATAAGGATTACAAAATTGCAGTGATTCATAATGCAAATTGGGACGCGATAACCATTTCTCTTCCCCACGAAGGTGATTGGTCCGTTTTAGTGGATGGTCAGCGGGCGGGCCTGGAAGTAATAGAAAGGGTTAAAGGGAGTCAGATAACCGTTGCCCCTTTAAGTTCGTTTGTACTAAAACACAAACTCTAACCAATGATAATAAAGTCGAAGTGAGTGAATACTAGGTCTCACTTCGACTTTATTTCATTTTCGGATATGAAAATTATTGGTCAAATGAAGTCTTCCATTATTTTCTTTCGCAAGTTTGAGAAAAAATGTGCGGGGGTAGAAAATACTTAATGATGAATTTTATCGTTTTTTAAGAGGGGAGCGATTATTTTGCCAGAGAAAGTACAGATAAAAATCAATGGTGCAGAGGCCAGCCTGGAAGGTAATCAAACAATTTTACAAATGCTGACGGATAGCTCGATTGAAGTCCCGAATGTTTGTTACCATCCTAGCCTAGGTCCTATCGAAACATGTGATACATGTTTAGTGAGCGTTAATGGAGAACTTGTAAGGTCTTGTTCCACTAAGATTAAGAATGGGGATGTAATCGATACAGTTGCACCAGATGTAAAAGAAGCACAGGTCATGGCGATGGACAAGATATTGTATAACCATGAGCTTTATTGTACGGTTTGCGATTATAATAATGGCACTTGTGAAATACACAATACTGTTAAGGAAATGAAGGTAAATCATCAAAGTGTTCCTTTTGATCAAAAACCTTATGAAGTGGATCGGTCAAATCCATTTTATCGATATGATCCGGATCAATGCATCCTTTGCGGCCGTTGTGTTGAAGCTTGTCAAGATGTACAGGTCACTGAAACATTGACCATTGATTGGGAAGCTAAACGCCCACGTGTCATTTGGGATAATAATGTTCCAATCAATGAATCTTCATGTGTGTCATGTGGACACTGTTCCACAGTTTGTCCGTGTAATGCAATGATGGAAAAAGGACTGGAAGGGGAAGCCGGATTTTTAACCGGCATCGCTAAACAAACTCTTCGCCCCATGATAGAAATCACGAAAAATGTAGAAACGGGATATGGTTCGATTTTAGCGATTTCAGATATGGAATCAGCCATGAGGGATGCAAGGATCAAGAAGACGAAAACGGTTTGTACATACTGTGGGGTAGGATGCAGCTTTGACGTTTGGACCAAAGATCGTAAAATCCTAAAAATCGAACCGCAAGTTGAGGCACCTGCAAATGGAATTTCGACTTGTGTAAAAGGGAAATTCGGATGGGATTTCGTGAATAGTGAAGAAAGACTCACAAAACCTTTAATTAGAGAAGGAGATGCGTTCAGGGAAGCTGAATGGGAAGAAGCCCTTGAATTGATTTCCCGTAAATTCACCGAAATCAAAGAGTGTTACGGACCTGATTCGATGGCTTTCATAACGTCCTCCAAATGCACCAATGAAGAGTCCTATTTAATGCAAAAGCTGGCAAGGGGAATCATTGGCACCAATAATGTGGATAACTGTTCCCGGTATTGTCAGACACCGGCGACTTTGGGACTATTCAGAACGGTTGGATACGGCGGGGATACAGGGGGCATAAAGGATATCGAAAAGTCCGAACTTGTATTGATCATAGGCTCGAATACATCCGAATCCCACCCCGTTTTGGCTACCAGAATCAAACGTTCCCATAAACTAGGTAAACAGAAGCTGATTGTGGCGGACATCAGAAAGCATGAAATGGCTGAACGGTCTGACCTCTTCATTCAGCCTGCTCCGGGAACGGATATCATATGGCTGTCGGCCGTAACTAAATATATCGTCGACAAAGGTTGGACAGATAAAGACTTCGTGGAAAATCGTGTAAATGGGATGGAGGAATACATCAACACTTTAGAACCTTACACAATGGAATATGCGGAAAAGGTAACAGGCGTAGCTAAAGAAGATTTAATTACGCTTGCAGAAGCCATTCATGAAGCGGGGAGCGTTGCATCGCTTTGGGCCATGGGCGTTACACAGCATGGCGGAGGAAGCGATACGAGTACTGCAATTTCCAATTTATTGCTCATAACAGGTAACTACGGTAAACCTGGAACAGGTACTTATCCTTTACGCGGACATAACAATGTACAAGGAGCCAGCGACTTTGGCAGTATGCCGGATCGCTTGCCAGGTTACGAAAAAGTAACGGACAAAAATGTACGCGCGAAATATGAAAATATCTGGGGTGCCAAAATACCCGAAAACCCTGGCCTTAATAATCATGAAATGGTCGAAGGGATTCATGCAGGTACCCTCAAAGCAATGTACTTAAAAGGTGAAGATATGGGTCTGGTCGATTCCAATATCAATCATGTTCATGAAGCATTTGAAAAATTGGAATTCTTTGTGGTACAAGATATCTTCTTATCAAGAACGGCAGAATTCGCGGATGTCGTCCTCCCAGCAAGCCCAAGCTTTGAAAAAGAAGGTACTTTCACGAATACCGAACGCCGTATTCAACGTCTATATCAAGTCTTTGAACCGTTGGGTGACTCAAAGCCTGATTGGCAAATCATTATGAATGTAGCTAATTCGTTAGGAGCAGGTTGGAATTATGAGCACCCAAGTGAAATCATGGATGAAGCAGCTAAACTATCACCATTATATGCTGGAGTAAGTTATGAACGCTTGGAAGGATATAAAAGTCTTCAATGGCCAGTGGCACCAAATGGTAAAGATACGCCGCTTTTATTCACGGAAGCTTTTCCTTTCCCCGATGGAAAAGCAAGGTTATTTCCAGTCGAATGGACCAAACCGATTGACTTTGGGGATGAGTTTGATATCCATGTGAATAATGGCCGATTGTTGGAACATTTCCACGAAGGAAACATGACTTATAAATCAAAAGGCATCACTTCCAAAACACCAAAAGTATTCCTTGAGGTATCCCGGGAATTGGCAAAAGATAGAGGGCTTGAGGATGGCACTCTTGTTCGGCTTACTTCACCATATGGAAATGCAAAAGTGCAATGCCTGATCACGGACCGTGTAAAAGGTAAAGAGGTTTATCTGCCAATGAACGATTCACGTGATGGGGCAATCAACCAATTGACAAGCAGCCATTCAGATAAAGATACTGATACCCCTGCCTATAAGGAAGTGCAGGCAAAAATGGAAGTGCTCAGGGTCAAAGGAGATAATCCATTGCCGAGCATCAACCATCGTAATGGTAATCCACAACCACAGATAGGTGTACAAGTACAAAAAAAATGGGCCCGCGAAGATTATATATTCCCTGGTGACCTCTTGAAAATCAAAAAGGAGGAGAGGAACCGTGGCTAAAGCGACAAAAGTGATCAATCGAATCACCTTAAGCGATGAAGAAAGAAGAAGAATCGAACTCGAGGATATAGAGCGTACCCTTTTGGAAAATAAAGAAGTGATTAAAGAAACGTTTGATGTCATGAAAGGTATGCAGGATCGTGGGATATTATCAATGGTTAACAGTTTGTTAAAGGAAGGGGACAAAGTGCTAAACATTCTGGTCAAAACAGCAGACACCCCAGAAACGGCAAATACGCTAAAAAATCTCCTTCTCATTCTTGGCACTTTAGGAACACTTAATGTTCAGCAGCTTGAACCGCTTATCCTCAAAGTCAATTCAGGGATTGCCCGTGTGGCCGAAGCTGATAAAACTCCTGATAAGCCAAGCTATCTAGCAATGCTGCGTTCCTTGAATGACCAAGAAGTCAAACAAGCCATGGCATTTCTGATGACCTTCCTTAAAGGAATGGGAGAAGATACAAGCGATTTAGAAAGAACCACCCAACTACCAGAGAATCAGCAATTTCATAAAGCGAATGAAACAGGAGACATAGAACGGCCGACCACCAGAAAATCATACGGATCAAGTATACCCAGTAAAGGCGGAAGAGGAAAAAAACGAAATACCAGCTGGTTTTGGATTGCAGCAGGAGTTTCACTCATAACCATTCCGCTAACCTTATCGAGAAGTAAGAAATAAGGACCTTCCTCGTTCTTATTCGGAAAATTGAAACGTAAGTAAATTCGCGAACGATATGGAATTTATCTTGAGTGATGGTGACGAATTCCCACCAAAATATTTAAGCCGAGCCGATGATTCCCTTATAGGAAATCATCGGCTTTTTTCGAAAGGTAAGTGAGGTAATAAACTACTATCAAAATTTTTCTCACTAGCCTTTTATTAATATATTTTTATTTGATACAAATAATAAAGTCAATCATTAGTGAAACAAACATATACATACACTTAATCAAAAAGTGGCGGAAAGGTGAGAATAGGACACCTCTTTCTTTTTTTTTCTTAAAGTGTGGTTAATATCTATAAATATGCACGAAGTCGTACCAGAAAGGCATTTTAGTATACTTGTCATTTTAAATCCTTATATTTAGGAACCTAATGCTTGTAGAAATCCCTTGTGTGCCATAAAATGGGAGTATAAAATGATCAAGGAGTGTATAAATGAAGCTAAAATTAATGACAATATTTTTGGGAATCTGTACTTCTTTAATACTTTCAGGTTGTTCAGGAGAAGAGGAAAGTGCTGCTCAAAAAGAAAGCAGTCATGAAGGACATTCAGAGCATACGGTATCAGGAGATCTTCAGGAGGAGACCAGCAGTAAGGAAATAGCACCGGATTTCTTGGCTGATAAACCTGAGGATATGAAGACAATCTATTTAGCTGTTGCTCAAAACAAAGATTTACTTGAAAAAATACCTTGTTACTGCGGTTGTGGAGAGTCAGCAAACCATAAAAATAATTACGATTGTTTTATCCATGAGAATAAAAAAAATGGTGAAGTGGTTTGGGATGACCACGGGACGAAATGCGGAGTTTGCTTAGAAATAGCAGCTCAATCCATATTGGACTTGAATGATGGTATGAGCATCAAAGAGATCCGGAATAAAATCGATGATAAATATAAAAGTGGATATGCCAAACCGACCCCGACCCCTGAAGTGTAAAGAAAAAAAGTATGAAATTCTAGCATGAAAATGATATTTGGAAAAATGGCCTTTGTCCGATAATCATTCGGAAAAAGGCCATTTTAATTTTTTGGAGGGATGTTTGCTTACATATATAATATTGATTGCAAAGGGGAATACTTCCAATAACCATAAAACCGTAAAGGAGCTATCCCATTGACATTAATTCGCCTTGGTTATGTAGCCATGAGTAATCATGTTCCAAATTGTTCACCATCCCAAACGATGACTTTTGCTCAGTTTTCGAAAATTAAGGACAGGGATGCCGCGATAAGGAAGCTCGAACGCATTTCAATTTCCAATCTTCATAATTGCTGGCGTTTACTGATTCATAACGAAGCTAATAATATTCAGTTCTTTAGGCTTTCTTCAAAACTTATCCCTTTAGCCAATCATCCAGAAATTCCAGAATGGGATTACCTCGAACCTATTTCAGGAGAACTGGCTAAATTAAAAACATTCATTACAACCCACCCAAAAATAAGGATAGATTTTCACCCAGATCATTTCGTCATCTTGAATAGTACAAATATCGATATTCTGAAAACATCATTAAAAACATTAAGGATGCATCATACGTTATTAAAAAAAATGGGAGTCGATCAAGAGCACCGCTGTGTTTTGCATGTTGGCGGCGGTTATGGCGAGCATGTACAGGCATTAGAGCAGTTTATCCATAATTGGGGTTTGATTCCGGAATCGATTCAAAGAATGGTCATTCTTGAGAATGATGATACTACCTATACGTTGTCGGAAACACTTTATTTATGTGAAAAATTAGGCATTCCAATGGTTTTTGATTATCACCATTACCTCGCACATCAGTTACCAAGTGAAGATTGGAAAGATCATTGGGACCGAATATTGAATACCTGGAGTAATTCCAAGCTACCTCCTAAAATGCATATTTCAAGTCCAAGGTCCGATAAAGAATTTCGAGCACATGCTGAATATGTGGATCCAAGTATGTTCATGGAATTTTTACAACATATTAAAGGAAGCTTACCGCAATTGGATTGCATGATTGAAGCAAAACAGAAGGATGGAGCACTTTTCCAGTTGATGGATGAGCTGAAAAGTTATAAAGAGATAGAGATCATTGATGATGCCAGCTTTTATATTCATTAATTGATTGGGGTTATATTTGACAAAGGGAAGTAAATAAGATTCTCTTTATCAAATATCTTTTGTTTACATAACGTAATTATTGTTAACATAGAAGTTTTCAACAACAAAATAGTAAAAGAAATTCCAATGCTGATATATCAAGTGGGGATATTTGTCTTGCAACAATGTTTTGGATGTTTGAGATGAATTGACCGGCCATCGCGATAGCATCAACACTTTGATGCGGAGCTGCTGCATGACCCCCTTTTTATTATGGCTGTCGTAACATTTGGTAAATACAGGGAGGTTGCATATCTAATGCGATTGCCGTTCGGGTAGATTTAGCCGGCACGACGCGAACGATTAAAAAAGAAACACAAGGTGCCTTTGATGCAAAAAATGAAAACTGCTACAATCGGTAACAAATTTTGGGGGCGGTTCGTACACGTATGAATATGAAAGAGGATACTCTCCCACTTGGAATGACAAACGCATGACTCAGATAGCGAAAAACGTTGCAGAGATTTGCATTGGTAAAAACAGCATGGTTGAATTGGAAAATCCTTTTATGAGCGGCGATGATTTTGTCCACTTATCCAGTTCTGTTCCTTCTGTTTTCATTTATTGGGGAACAGGTACAGCGGGTAAAGAGAGTTTTCAATGGCATCATTCCATGTTAATTTGATGCCATTGAAATATGGTGTCGCCCTTGCAGCCCAAATTTTTTACTTTTTTAAATGAGAAGCAGACATGAACAACTTTACTAGTTTAAAAGAAGGGGTAAACAGGGGGGATTTAGCGAGTTTGCAGCAGCATTATAGCAATGCTGCTCTGACTTTTTGAACCATCCATGAACTTATTGACCAGAAAGAAGGATTGAATGGTGGCTAATTTATCTTTAGTTACAATCCGGATACCTGGGTGCAGTGGCTCTTTTTTATTTTTGCGAATACTATATTTTTTCGTTGTCTGTTGGAGCAGCATTTCATTTGCCTTCGGAAGATATCGCAGCCCCCTTCAAGGTTCGTTTATTTTTACAGGAATGGATTGTAATTAATGCCGAACATTCCTTAGCATGGGGAAATCGGATTTTTTAAAATGGCGTTTCTCTTATATTAATATAGAAAGCAGACGATATTAAAAATCAGAAAAACAGTCTCGTTTAATATTGTATATTTTTGTAAAAAATATAATAAAAGTCGAAAAAACGAGCTTCATTTTTAGCTTTTAAAGCCGTTATTTTAATTCCCTAGAGTCATGAATCAGATTTTGGTTAAAAACGCTATATAAGGCTATATAGGCGGTTAATGGAGGTGGGTGGATTTTAAGCGATTATCGGGTTACTTTTATTAGAATATTCCGAATGTAACAAAGGACCTCTATTGATACATTCGAAAACGCGTTAAATCAGGGTTTATAAGGGTATCAAAATTTATAAAACTTGCCTTTTTTTCACCTGTTCACGTACAATGAAAGAAGGGGAAAGGAGAATGAGCCATTCATGCAAGCAACCTCTCAAAGAATAAAGAATGTCCAGCCGATACGCCGCTTGGATCACATAGAAAAGATGAAAAAGTCATTATTAAAATATTGCAGCTACAGGGATTATATGATGTTTTCAATCGGGATAAACATCGGGTTACGTATAGGGGATCTTTTACAATTGCGTGTGAAAGATATTCTTGAGGGTACGCATATAGTCATTGTGGAGCAAAAGACAGATAAAATTAAGCGATTCCTTGTCAATCCTCAGCTTCGAAAGGAAGTAAGGAAGTATGTCCGGAAATCGAACCTGAAAAATGAACAGTATTTATTTCCGAGTCGAAAAGGAAATGGTCCAATCACTAGGGTACAGGCCTATCGGGTCCTGAACAAAGCCGCTGAAATGGCAGACATTCCGGATGTCGGTACACATACCCTTCGAAAAACTTTCGGCTATTTGCATTATCAAAAATTCAAGGATATTGCTTTACTGCAGCAAATCCTTAATCATTCCAATCCAAAAGATACGATGATTTACATAGGACTCACACAGGATTTAATGGACGAAACATTAATGGATTTCTATTATTAACTGAAAAGGACGAAGTGCAACTCCTGTATACTCAGTATTTTTATATGGATATCACAGTCCTTCAATTGGGAGTTATTTCAGAGTAAACATTATTTCGATATAGCTGAATGGGTAGATAAAACTAGTATCATTGGTGTGGAGAAGTGAAAGGGCTTTCGGAATGGGATACGCACCTTTTGCTAGAAAATCGACTTCACTGGGGATTTTGAAAATTATAAGAGTTTTGGCCGAGTAATGAACAGAGTTTTAAATCAACCGAATGACTTCTCAAAAAAGACTAGAATATATAGTCTTTTTTTCTTGATATCAACAGTACTGATTTTTATAAAGAATCACTCGATTTAGTATATTAGAAACATTTATTTTTCTGAAATTCTGTTGTTTTCCTGTTTAACAATTAATGAAACAAAAAGTTATCAGTAATGAATTGTTGCCGCAAAATTAGGTTACTATAATAATGTTATGTTAACTATAACTCGATATTATCCTACTGTTATAGGACTCATCAGATGAACTGCACCTCAATCGTTAGAGAAAATCTCATAATTGGGGTGCAGTACAGAGTGGTTGCGAAAGGAATATTGGTAATTAGTTCGTTATAAGGTACTCATATCCGCCATCTTATCTAACTCCAAAGGCAAAAAAGCATATTCTCCGTCCTTAATAATCTCACATTTACGAACAGGAATTGGCTGTTTAAAAATAGGCCCATCTATTACTGTGGTATGGAACTCTCCACCTTCGCCACAGGGGTCAATGCCGCGAGCTTCAAGTTCCTTCACGTATTCATGGGTTAACTTTCGCCCTAAATCATCATCTCGCATTCCCAATGATAAATTAACGGTTACAATGATCGTTACAAATCCTAGATTCAAGAACTCTTCGACAGCTTCACGATGGTTCATTTCCCACAAAGGCATTCCAAGCTTCAATCCAGCATTCTTCGTAACCTTATCATGCCAACAGCCATGAGCGGGCATATCCAAGTCTCCAGTTACTAACACTTCAGCACCTTGATTTTTTGCCTTTTCTAATAGGCTCATAAATACTTCTTCATAATCACTCCAACTGGCAGCTGCAGTATATACGGGCAAACCTATAGAATCAGCTTGGGCATGTATGAGTTCCGGAGGCATTCCATGGGATCTGGAACGTTTTCCTTCTTCCTCCAGCATGACGATCAGTCCTGCAGGTTCACCAATCTTCATTGCTTTATATAGAGCTAAGACACTATCCTTTCCTCCGCTAAAAGAAGCTATGAATTTATGCCCGCGAGCACTATTTTTCCAATCGATTAATTCCGCCATTCATGTTTTCCCCTTTATTCTAATGACTTTTTGCCAATTTCAATTTTTATGTTTCACAACTATATTTGTTTGATTTTATCACGCTTGGAGCTTTAAGATAAAATATTAGTGCATTCTGATACAAAAAAACTATTATTAAAAGAGAAGTCCATCTCTAAGAAACTACTACATAATGGACTGAACAAGATAAATCATATTGCTAAAGGAGGATTTTCTCAAATACCTAGTGAATAAAGGTGAAATAAAAAGGCATGAGTCCCGGCGGGTGACGGGGTTCATGCCCTTAAGGATAGCTAAATAAAGTATCTACTTTTATGGCTTATTTCACATATTAGATGCTTTTATCACTTATATAATTGCAATATGTATTTCCACTTTTCCATCAGGATAATACTTTTCAAAATCCAGACTATATTTTCTGTTCAATTTTTTTTCTTCCTCCAGCTGCCATATCTTTTTCCAAGTTTCTCCTATGGAATGTTCATCTTGTAAACATTCGAACACCGCATATACTTGATCAGGAATGACCAATTTTTCATTCGATAGAGGGGTTTCGGTGGCTATAGCTAAAGTATAATCGCCACGATAGTTACTTTCGTACTGATGATATATCCCATATTTCAAATCATTTTCAATATCATGATCATTTGCTTTGCTCCATAGGGATCCGATTTTCTCGAAAAGTTCCTTATCCGAGAAATTATTAGTCCTTGTTTCGCCAATCATATAGACTTCTTTACTCAATTAATAACAACTCCTTTTTTGTATAAATTTGGATTTATTAACAATGATATCATATTGATACATTTTCATGTTAGGTTTCGGTTATAGTTCCTTGTTTGGAATTTGTGAATTTTAATGGTCATGAAAAGGAGTACAAAGTTGTTTAAATAGTTAAATATAAACGGGTGCCACAAATTATTTTCAGATGTGAATTAGATGTTTTCCTAATAAATTGTATCCAGTATTTTTAAAATTGGATACAATTTATTTAATTTTCAGTATTGTAATCGCTTTATATAGTTGATATAGTTAAAATTGTATCCAATATTGAAAGGTGGACGCTGAATTGGATAATGCTAATTCTGGAAGAGATAAATCAACAATCGTTAAAAATGTAACAAAAAGTCTTAGGAAAGCGATTTTGAATGGGACTTTGAAAAAGGGAGAGCGACTCATCCAAGAGGAATGGGCAGATCGCTTAGAAGTTAGCAGGATGCCCATTCGTGAGGCCCTTACACAGCTTCAACTGGAAGGGTTGGTGGAAATGGTTCCTCATAAAGGAGCAATCGTCACACCGATTACCAGGGATGATATTGAAGAAATTTATCATACCAGGTCCCTGCTTGAAGGCCTTGCAGTAGAAAAATCACTTCCTTACTTAACAAAGGAGGACAAAGAAAAACTAAAGGGAATTTTGATTGAAATGGAAGGAATTCAGTTATCTGATGAAACCAATGAGCATTATATCCTTTTGAATGCGGCTTTTCATGAAACCCTCCGAAAAGGGTGCCCATGGCCAAGGGTTCAAAAAATGGTAGAAACGCTAGGAATCTCACCCATTGCGCCGAATTTGCTGATTGATTATTACCCAGAAACGCAACGGGAACACCGGATGATATATGAAGCGGCACTAAGAGGGGATCCTGCAGAACTAAGGGCAGCAGTAGAATTTCACATCTTACGGACTAAGAACAATTTAATTACGTATATGGAGTTGCTGAATATTAAAAATCATCAATAAAAGGAGTGTTAATTGTGTATGATTTCGCAATTGTTGGCGGAGGAATTGTAGGTTTATCGACGGGAATGGCACTTTACCAGCGTTTTCCTAATGCTAAAGTGGTAGTCATTGAAAAAGAGGCTGTTGTTGCAGATCATCAAACGGGACATAACAGCGGCGTCATTCATTCAGGAATTTATTATAAACCGGGCAGTTTTAAGGCACGGTTTGCCCGTCAAGGTAGCAAATCAATGACGGAATTCTGCCGGACGCATGGAATTGAACATGATATTTGCGGAAAGGTCATTGTTGCAACAAAGCCAGAAGAGTTGCCCCTTTTAGATGATTTATATTCTCGCGGTTTGCAAAATGAACTGGCTATACAAAGAATCGGTGTGGATGAGTTAAAGGAAATCGAACCCCATGTTAACGGGCTTGGTGCGATTCGCGTCCCGCAAGCCGGCATCGTCAATTATCGTGAGGTAAGTGAAAAGATGGCGGATATCATCCGGGGCAGCGGCGGTGAAATTAAACTGAAAACAAAGGTCGAGAAGATTGACGAGGATTTTGATGATGTCATCATCGATACGAACAACGGTACCATTAAGGCAAAAATGGTCATTAATTGCGCAGGGTTGCACAGTGACCGTATCGCAGCGGCAGCTGGGTATAAAACGGATATGAAAATTGTCCCGTTTCGCGGTGAGTATTTTAAACTGAAGCCCGAAAAACGCTTCCTTGTCAATCATTTAATTTATCCGGTACCTAACCCGAAGTTTCCATTTTTGGGGGTTCATTTTACGCGGATGATTAGCGGAGAAGTAGATGCCGGTCCAAACGCTGTACTAAGTTTCAAACGAGAAGGTTATAAGAAAACGGACTTCAATGCGAAAGATTTAACTGAAGTTTTAAGCTATAAAGGTTTTTGGAAACTGGCTAGTAAATTCATGAAGGAAGGGATGGATGAATATGTCCGTTCTTTTAGTAAAAAGCAATTTACGAAAAGCCTGCAGGAGTTAATTCCGGAAATTCAAGAAGATGATTTAATCCCTGCACCTGCTGGAGTACGGGCCCAGGCGTTACAGGATGATGGTAATATGGTGGATGATTTTCATATTATAATGGGGAAACGGACCATCCATGTATGTAATGCACCGTCACCTGCTGCAACAGCCTCAATTGAAATTGGAAAAGAGGTTGTTAACCGCATTCCGGAACAATCACACTTATTGGAATCTGTATTGACAAAATAAAATTCGTTAAAGAGAGAGGAAGAAGTCTCATGTTCAATGGTAAAACAATTTTCATTGCAGGTCATGCACGTTTACCTCAAGGGATGGCAGCGAAGAGTGTTTTTGAAACACTGACCATCACTGCAGAAGTCGATGCTAAATATGGGGTTGTCCTGGAAGCTTCCTGTACACTGGCAACAGAGCATGGCCGTGAATTTATTGGGCGTTTATTAAAAGGGATCAGTTTAAATGATGGTGTTGATGACGCGATAGAATCAATTCAATCTTATTATCGGGGGAAAGCGGCTAATGCATTGATTGCTGCCTTGAAGGACCTGGATCTCCATTTTCAGCAAATTAAAGCAGGAGATAAATCGAAACAACCAAGATAGGAATATGATTTTATCAGAATAATATGTTAAAAGTGTTGACAATTTTACGAAAAAACGTTTTAATGAAATTAAGCCAATATTATGACATTAACACCTTTTGGAAAATACCTTTTCAGGATCGTGTAAAGATCATATTGATTGGAAACAGGAAAAATAAATCATACATAAACTGCATATTCGCTGTGACTCTATTCGCATAGAGCAGTGAAGTGAATATAAGCCAGTTGTACAGTTTGATTCCTATTTTATTTGGGATCATGTGCGACTGGCTTTTTATATTTCCCGTTAACTTTGTCACCTATATTACAAATAACAGGAGGAATTATTCATGAACATTGCAGAAAAAAAGAGAGCTAAGTTCGAAAGGAAAACAGAAAAGTACGAGGTGAAAGTTCACCCTCAATCCAGCCGTTTGTATCATATTGAAATTTCAAAAGAGGCAATTGCCGCTTTTTTAGAAACCGTATCGAAGGATAATCAGTCTGTTCAGCATCTGGAATATACACCATATGCACGACTCATCATTGCTTCATATCTATTGGATCAAGTGGGTGAAGATTTTGGTGAAGTGCTTCGGAACATTGTTCATGATCGGGAATCCGGCGGCTTCACCCTAGGCTTGGAGGGTGTCACGGAAAACACGGATGAATACGTCATTTTTGCAACGGCCATTTCATACTTGCTGGGAACTCCAAATCATGATGCAATGTCAGGAAAATATTATGCCCGCTTTAGTGTTCAAGACACGGATAGCAGTGATTCGTATTTGCGTCAGGCTTATCGTTTATTTACTCTTCATACGGACGGCACATTTGTAGATGAACCGACGGATTGGTTACTAATGATGAAGATGATCGAACAAAATGCCCGCGGGGGCGAATCACGTTTATTGCACTTAGACGATTGGAAAGAGCTTGATATGTATGTGAATCATCTATTATCCAGCCACAAATTCACGTATAAGGCTCCAAAAAGCAAGAACATTGATCAGGAGATTGGAAGATTGACTTTCTTCAATCATAATAACAAACCTGGTATATGTTTTATCGATCAATTCGTTTATCCTGAATCAATCGAACAAGCCAAATACTTACGCGATTTATCCAATTCATTAGAAAGCGATGAAAGTGTCCTTGAACTCGAACTGCCTGTTGGAGATTTAGTTGTTGTAAATAATATATTCTGGCTTCACGGACGCGCTGCATTTGAAAAAGACCCGAACCTGAACCGTGAATTACTTCGCCAGCGCGGAAGATTCAATCAATAGTTTCATTTTGTAAACCCAAATTTTTATTCATCCCCAAACACCATTTTTAAGATAAATTCTTTTCAACCGAAGGGTTGGAAAGCAATTTATCTTTTTTTTAAGGTTCAGTTAAAGAGTAACGTTGTTAATGGAAGGGTATCCGCTTTTTATATAAGAGAGAGTCAGGCACATTCCAATACATGTTTATCAAGATTTTCTCATCATTTTGGAGAGAAAAATCCACATTATATAACAACAAGTGGCTAATCCATTCGGCAAAAGAAAATAGCTTTTCCAAATGTCTTCATAACGCAGAACGCACCCTGTGCTCGTTGACGAACCTTCTTTTCTGATATACTGATATGGCCAAAATAAATTGAAGAAAGAGGGGATGGTATTTTATGGGAATCAATAATTTTTCTAATTTTACGCAATTTAAGGACTTAATTAATGCTTTACCTGCTGATTATACAGATAAAATGATACAGAGCGAACAATTTTTGCTTGAAAGAGATGAAAAGAAAAAACTCGAAATCTATTACGCACCTTTCGAATATATAAATGAACGGGCCAAAGTGGTGATTGTCGGAATCACTCCTGGTTTACATCAAATGAAAAAATCTTATTCTACCGTAATTAATGCAAGAGGGCATTTACATAGCGATGAAGAGATCCTGCACGAAGTAAAAAAGAATTCCAGTTTTGAAGGAACGATGAGAAAAAATTTGGTTCAAATGTTAGATGAGCTTGGATTACACACATACTTAAACATATCGTCCACACAGGATCTTTTTAATGAAGCTAGTCACCTCGTTCATACTACCTCCGTTTTAACCTATCCAGTCTTTTATAACGGGAAAAACTACAGTGGAACGACACCGAACATTTTAAAGACCGAGTTGCTTAAAAAAAATATAATGGAAGGCTTTGCTACCGAAATAGGTACCATTGAATGCCCGCTTATTATTCCTTTAGGCGTTAATGTTTCCAAGGTCTTAAACTATTTAGCGGGTCAAGATTATTTGGATGCTAACAACATACTTCTAGGATTTCCTCATCCATCTGGAGGAAATGGTCATCGACATAAGCAATTTGCAGCAAATAAAGAGCAAATGAAAATGATGTTACAGCACTATTTTTCAAAGGAAATGACCATTGGTTAAAGTGGATGGCTAAATGCTCAATGAAACTCTATATAGGTATTAAAGGATGGGAAACATTTGATTAGGTCTTTATTTCATCTAATGATGTTAAAAGTAAAATTAACTATTTACTAGTGATATTTTGGAGATTATAATAAGAACAAATGTTCTTTATTGTAGGAGGCATTAACATGGATGAACTAGAGGAATTTTTAAAATCACTTACTATTGAAGAGTTAAAAGTTATTTATGAAGAAGTACGTGGACCTGATATTAATAAATAGATGAAAAAAATTTGAAATAGAAGATACCTATTTTTTCATATCATAAAATGGAAAAATAAATCGATATATTATTTTATTGAATACGATTAAAGTAAGTAACTGAACCATCAACAGTCAAGTATGAGAGAAAAAATGTATGGGTGGTTATTTGTGGCTTCAACAATTTCTTTTAGAGAAAAACCATTTCGTATAAACGATGTTTGCTGCGCAAGCAAATATAGTTCAATGGTACATAGAGATTAGCGGTAGTTTTGAATTGATGAATTCATCAAATTTTCTCAAGAATGTCCCTGCTCGAAAAATTAAAGTATTTAAAATCAAGGACCCATTAAAGGTCCTTGATTTTTTATGAGAGGACCATGTGAAAAAAACTGATCTGGATAATTTTCAGATCAGTCGAAATTCATCATTAAGCCAATAGGTAATGATTTGGAAGTTATGTGAAAAGTGCACCTCTTACATCATAATTTTCTATATCGATTTCGATTTTTCTATCAAGTGCGAGTTTTGCCAATAGGGAGCCTAAATATGGACCCATTGTTAAACCGGAAGCTCCAAGACCATTGGCTACGATTATGCCTTCCCAGTCAGGTAAAGGACCCATGACCGGAAGGAATCCCGGCGTGAATGGGCGAAATCCGACCCTTGCTTCAACAAACGTACTATCCGTCAAACCGGGAGCTGTTTGCAAGGCTTTGTTGAAAACTTCCTGCAGCCCTCCTGCGGTCATTCGGTTATCGAAAACTTCCGTATTTTCATGAGTAGCCCCCGCAACGATTTTATTATTATCGAAAGCCAAAAGATATTGATCACTCGGAGGCATGACTACAGGCCAGTTATTCGTATTTTCATTTGGCGTTTCCAGATGAATGATTTGAGCCTTTTGGAAGGTGACTTGAAAATTCACGCCCAGTGGCTTCAGTAATTCCGGTGCCCAAGCGCCAGCACAAACAATCACTTTATCAGCTGGTATGAATTCATCTCCAAGTGTTACACCTGTCACTTGTGCACCGTTGTATGAAAGTATAGCCTCACCATACAAAAGTCTTGCACCGTTTTTTTGTGATGCCCGCAATAAGGAATCACGAAGTGCGCGTCCATCAACCCGCGCGGCACCACTCACGTGAACGGCTGCATATTCACTGGAAAGAGGCGGGAATAAGGCACGTGTCTCCTCTGCGGAAAGTAATGTGATCGCCCCAATCTCCGGTGCATCTTCTTTCCGTTTTGCCGCCCGGTTCTTCATGGCATTCAATTTAGCTTCATCTGTATGTAGACTTATGGCCCCGACTTGGGCATAACCAGTTTCTGTTTCCCCGTCCCGTTCAAGTTCTTCAATTAAACCGGGATAAAAAGCCGCCCCATTTTTGGCAAGGAGATACCAAGCTTGGTTGCGCCTTTGCGATATCCACGGGCAAACGATTCCTGCAGCAGCAGATGTTGCCTGACCGACATCTTGACGGTCAATAATGATCACGTCAGCCCCATTTTTAGCCAACTGATAGGCAGTTGAAGCTCCCAAAATTCCTGCACCAACTACAATGATTTTTTGCATATTCAACATCTCATTTCTCTCATATGTATAAACGCTTACCACTACTATATCGAAGACACGAATTGATTGCTACAATCGATATTGTAATTTCTTTCACAAAGTTATTTTATCTATAGGGAATATGCTATGATTGAAATTGCGAGAGCTTGAAAAGATACTAGGAGGACAAATCATGTTAAAAAAACAAATGGAATCATACATATCAAAATCCGTAATCGAAAAAAAGGTTGAGTTGTTTAAAGAAGAAAAGGATTATGTAGAAAAGCATAAATTAATTGCCGATGAAATCATTATAGTGGAAAAAGAAAATGCATCCCGTTTTACAGATGCTTATATGGAGCGCAGTAATAAAGAGAGCGAAGAATTAATTTCTGAAGAGAACTCTGCATTTTTATCACAACCGATCGAGTATTTGAAAAAAAACAAAGATGAATTCCTTTATTTTGAATCACAATGGTTCGATTTAATCGGTGTTGAGGCACTTTCGTTAGAAGTCGATGATGTTTTCGGTACATATAACGCGATGTTCGGATTGAAATTCCAGAAAAAAATGGGTGAAGTTTTAAAAACGTATTTAACTAAGGAACTTCAAGGAGGAATTGGATCGTTCAGTTTAATGTTTAATCAGGGCGACGGGCTATGGGACGTGAATTTTGCCTTGGATAACATAAAAGGGTTTAGAGAAAACATGTCATTAGAAGAAGCTTTTAATTTAATTTATCATTTTCTTTTTATCCTTGTTCAAACAATCGAGGAAGATATGTAAAACGAGGTGCCGCCTTTAATTTTAATGGCGGCAGTTTATAGACAAAAGGGTTTCGGAATGCTCTTATTCCGAAACCTTTTTGGTTTTTTATTGGATTTGAAGCAGTAATAGAGAATAATAACTGGATCATACCTGGGTGTCATAACTCTGAATACATATCTTCCACCAAGTCATACATGAAAGAGAAACAATGGCTGTCTCCAGTTTACGCAAATGGTTCGGTGGCATCAGTCGATCTATGGTAATCATTTCAAGTTGATTTCGCTGAATAGAATCATGTTTAGAAAGCACCCTTATCACCTCAAGTTTAATCCTTCTATATTTTTAGGCTTTGTTAAGTAGTATTGTTGTTTTTCGGGTATAAAATATGGGAACGTCCGATTTGGACGTTCCCGTTCTTATGCCATTAAAGCCCCCGATAATGGAATAACTGTAAAGCTAACGAAGCTTTTTTAAAAGCTGCGTTTCCCTGCCCAAGCTCCTTGCATTTTACTAAGGAATACAATTTGCCCAATATGATATGCGTCGTGCATTGCTAAACTCTTCAGTTCAAGCACTAATGAATTATCTTCTCCTGGGATCTGTCTATACAAATCTTCATGTTCTGATTTTGCTAGTATTTTTCCAAGTTCACGATGAACATAAAAGTATTCTTGTTTTGTTTCCTTCCAATTTTCTAACGTCTCAGTTGGTAATCGAAATGTAGAATCATTATTTTCTGCCTGTGGTTCATTCGCTGTTTCACCAAGAAATCGCATCAGAAATCTCTTTTCATAGAAAAGTAAATGACAAACTAATTCCCAAATGGAATTCATTGCCCCATCAGCTGGTTTCCAAATTGCCTGTTCAAAAGTGATATCCTCTAGCACTTTTTCAAGTGGTGGAAACCAGTCTTCTTCATCTAAGCAGCTTGCCCATTGCTGTAACAAAAGTGTTTTTACATCCATTTTCTATTCCCTCCAATTTAATCCCTTTAATAGATAATCCATTTGGTCAAAATCCATTTGCGGCGTGTTGTAGAGAGCTCACTAATTAATGTGTCATGCCAATTCCTTGTTCAATTAAACTGGCCCCTTAACGGAACAATAAACGTTCCGTTATTTGGAAAATTCTGATAACCTTAGTTTATCATAAGTTGTGTTAACTGAGAAAGAACAACTGTCTAAAACCATTTTGGTTATCGTAAAGTTATCTTTTATATGTTTGATGGTGTCTAAGAATTGGAACCAGCTCAAATAATGGTTTAGATATTTAGTCGCTTCTGAAGTTTAATGGAATGGCTATGGATATCGATTAAAGGAACTTGAAAGAATTCGTCGAATTGATTAATGATATACCTTTATTTAATAAACTTAAATATTTTGTTTTTTGATTTTTTGTTCATGTAAATAAAGTTACATAGGAAGGGGAAGTTATACTTGCTGAATGAATTGAAAGTTACTCAAGTTACCATTCCAATGCCTTTTAGGTTGGATCATGTACATTGTTTCCTGGCAGAAGGTAAAAAAGGGTGGACAATCATTGATACAGGATTAAATAACAAAACGACAAAGGCTTTATGGAACCCAATTATCGAAAAACACGATATTACCGATATTATCATCACCCATTATCACCCAGATCATTTCGGATATGCAGGGGCATTACAACAATTAACCGGTGCGGATGTTTGGATGACACAAGTAGATGAATATGCGGGAACTACGTATTGGGAAACGGATTCGCTGAATCTGCTTAAAGAAAATTATAAAGCATGTGGTTTGGAAGACGAGGTAGCCGTCGCCTTATCCAGTGACGAAAGTGGATTCATGCCTCAAGTAAAACCCTATCCTACCGTAAATCATCATCTTGAAGAAGGAATGAAGCTGCATTTTGGCAAATATGAGTATGAAGTGATTTTCACGCCGGGACACTCTGATGGCCTGATATCATTATACAATAAGGAAAAAAGTGTCCTTTTCTCGACAGATCATATATTGCCCAAGGTATCTCCAAATATTTCTTATTGGTTTAAAGGTTTCTGCAACCCATTGGAAGAGTTTTTTACTTCTTTGAAAAAAATACAAAAGCTGGCCGTTGAATATGTCGTCCCTTCACATGGGAAACCGTTTCAAAATGCCAATAAAAGAATTGTTGAATTGTTGGACCACCATCAGGACAGGTTACATGTAATTCATGAAAACATGAAAGAGCCGATTTCTGTAAAAAGTGCTTGCCATATCTTATTTGGAAATCTGCCCATTCACGAAACCAGGTTTGCTGTTGGTGAAACATTGGCCCACCTTGAATACCTTCTGTTGAACGACCAATGCAGAAAGTTTAAACGTGATGGCAAATGGTATTATCAATCCATTTGATATATTGAACATTGATTCCAGCTCATGTCATATGAGCTTTTTTTGCATTCAAAACGCAAGTCACACTCTCTTATATATACTAGTTAATGAAAAAGTTTAAGCGGTTTTGTTTACTTAAAAGGAAAAAATGTTATGTTTATTTTTAGATTATTATGAATATTTAATCGACGGAGAACGTTTACTGAAGACAGGTTGGGAGTTTTGAGATGAAGAACAAGTATATGAAAACAGCATCAGGAGTGTATATAAATTATTTCCTGTTAGGCATGGTCAATATCATGCTCGCATCGAATATGTCGTATTTAACGGAGCAATGGGATACAGATTATGCCGGGGTAAGTTATATCATCGCAGCTATAGGGGTGGGGAAATTACTTACATATGCCTTTACGGGATATTTGTCAGATAAAATCGGGCGAAAACCATTAATTATTGCTTCATCATTGGGAATGGCTATCTTCTTGATCGGTATTCCATTATCACCAAATTATCACTTGGCTTTTGTTTTTGCCATCCTTGCAGGTTTCGCTAATTCGTCAATGGATGCCGGTTCATATCCCGGTTTAACGGAGCTTTTCCCAAGAGCTGCTGGTTCTGCCAGTGTACTGGTGAAAGCATTCATGTCTGCTTATCACGATTTATCCGATCATAACATTTATTTCAATCCTTACGATCCTTTTGGTTAAAGTACGATCATCGTTTCCATCACGGCATTTTTCATCGGACTTTCCACTGCGGGGATTTTTCAATTAGCCATTACGATAATGACCGAATTTTTCTGGAGAAAAAAAGGAACAGTGACCGGGATCGTGGCAACAGCTGCTGGATTGGCTTCTATAGTTATGCCGCTTGTAACGGGTTGGATGTCTAAAAGCGGGAATATATCAATCATCTTCATATTTGATGCATTCCTGTCTGTAACTGGTTTTATAGCTGCAGTTTATGTTTATTATCGCTATGGAAAGCTGATGGGTAAGGAAAAAGAGCAGAAAGGGGATATTCGTTTACATGCCTGATACATTTTGGAGCAGCTTAAAGTGGCTTCACTTATTGATAAAGTGAAAACCACCGCCCATCAAACTTGGGCGGTGGTTTTTTCATTGCCTTGCACCTATTTGTCCTTTTACTTCTTTCATGATATCTTCAAGGGATGTGACAATTCCTTTATCATCCTTATAGCTAATGTGCTTAGATTGAAAATGGATAGGTGAATCCAAACCAGCAGCCGCTGAGATTCGATATAATCCTTTTCTAAGGGTAACAAGAAAATTGACCACACGGTATTTCTTTTCATCGATGACAAGTGCCTTTTGCAGTTCCGGATCAGTGGTTGCTACCCCGACAGGACAAGCATTGGATTGACATTTCATCGTCTGAATACACCCTATCGCAATCATGAAACCACGTGCTATGTTAACAAGGTCGGCTCCCATGGCTAGGGCAATGGCGATTCTATCAGGCGTGAACAATTTACCGGAGGCGATGATTTTAACACGATCTCGGACGCCGTATTTTTCCAGTGTCGACACTAAAATCGGCAACGCGGATTTTAGCGGCAATCCTACGCTATCGATCAATTCCTGATAAGAAGCACCCGTACCGCCTTCACCGCCATCCAATGAAATGAAATCCGGACCTTTCCCGGTTTCTTTCATATAGCTAGCAAGCTCTTCGACACTGTCATTGCCGCCGATGACCATTTTGATGCCGACCGGGATGCCTGTATGTTCCCTGATTCTTTCAATAAAATCGCACATGGATTTTACGTCATTGAATTGATGAAAACGATTCGGACTATCGATCGCTTTGTACGGAACGACCTTACGGATTTCAGCGATTTCCGGATTCACTTTTTCAGCATCGATATGCCCTCCGCGAGTTTTGGCACCTTGAGCCAATTTGATTTCAAATGCTTTGATTTCTGGTATTTCGCTTTTTCTTTTTAACTCATCCCAATCCATTTCGCCCATACTATCACGAACCCCAAACATGGCTGGTCCGATTTGCATGATTATATCGACTCCGCCGGTTAAATGATAAGGAGAAAGTCCGCCTTCCCCTGTATTCATCCATGTGCCTTTTGCTGCAGCCAATCCCTCAGAAAGAGCAGTGATTGCGTTCTTCCCCAAAGAACCATAACTCATGGCGGACATGCCGATAAGACCTTTTAATCGAAAGGGATGCTTAGTGTTTGGGCCGATGATCACGGCATCTTCATCATCCAATAAGAATGCAGAGGATACTTCATCTCCCCATTTTTCTTCTCGCTGTGAGAAAAGCGGGTCTTTCATTAGAATGTATCGTTTAGTCGTCACTTTTGTTTCTCGATCGTATTTTTCTTCTTCGGCCAATTTTGGGAACATGCTATTCTTAACAAAGAAGCCTTCTTCATCAAAATCCCGTTTTGAACCAAAACCTACTACATCCCGTAAATATTTTGAACTTTTCACCATATGTTCATAGTCATCCCGGGAAAAGGGTTTTCCTTCGTTATCACTGTTAAACCAATATTGCCGCATTTCAGGCCCGATTTTTTCCAGAAAGTAACGTATTCTCCCGAGCACGGGGTAATTTCTTAAAATTGCATGATGCTTCTGCATGCGGTCAAAGAAAACCATATAAAGTAATAGGAAAACCAAAACGATGATAACGATGAAAATAACGGTAAATCCAAGGATAATTAAAATATTTGCGATGCCACTCATTCAAAATCCCTCCTGATATGCAAAAAAAATCATGTATTGTTAATCTACTCGGTAATTCGATCAATTATACAGATTTCCAATGCAAGGATTTAATAGGGATAGAATGAGTTAATATAAATAGACCGTCTTGTTCTACAATATCTTCAATTTCTCCTTTCGATTGTCTTACCCAAATGGCTAACTGCAAAGTTATGGCATCATGCAGCTCCTATGGAATATACCCGGTAATTACCTTGATTTTTTTATTTGGTATTTAAGGGCACATACCCCGACATTTAAGTTTCTAAGGAAAAATTGTTACAGCGTCTCGACCAACTTTTCAGATAAGTGCTCGTATCATTTCCTGAAATTTCCGTTTAATCCGCTCATCTATCCTTTCCAACAGTGCCTTTGTTTCCATATCAGTATATTAAGACTTGATTTGCTTTACCTAGTAAGAGTGCTGATTTAGCTTCCCGGAAAAAATGGGATTTGTATGATTCCTTTTCCACAATTGAGCCCAAACCGATTCGGATAACAAAGCCTTTTGCTTTTAATTGTTTGATGACTGTATCCAGTCTTTGGTCGATACTAATTCCAGAAACCGCAGTAGTTACGATGTGTCAAGATTTCCTGAGGCGATGATGGTTCCTTTATCATCCATAATAATAATATCTCGGTTGAATCTATTGATTTGACATTTTCCATGGTAGTTTCTTGGGTTGCAAATAGAATTTTAAGTTGTTATCAAGTTTTCGATAACAGAAAGGTATTCATTTTCATGCAAACAAGCTATGACTTATAATGAAAAAGGGGATGGTCGTTAGTTTAAGCCTTTAGCAATCTTAAACTTTAGGAAGTTGGGAAAATAACAGAATACTTACTGGTATAGCAAAAAAAACAAACAACATGTCATACTAATTTTCGTATAGAATGAACGGTGATTAAAATATTTCCAAAGATTATAATTAAAAATATATTCAAAGGGGGCCAGAACATGAAAATTGTTATTGCACCAGATTCCTATAAAGGAAGTTTGTCAGCATTAGAAGCTTCCAAAGCAATCGAGCGAGGGGTCAGGAAGGCACTGCCGGATGCGGAGACAGAATTGGTTCCTGTAGCGGATGGCGGGGAAGGTACGATGGATAGCCTAGTGGCAGCTACGAATGGTCGAAAAGTTGAAGTGACTGTTAAAGGACCTTTACTTGAAGACGTTCAGGCAGCATATGGAATCTTGGGTGATCAGGAAACATGCGTGATTGAAATGGCCAGTGCATCCGGACTGTGCCTAGTCGATCCAGATGAGTTGAACCCATTGATCACTACTACATACGGAACAGGGGAACTTATTCAAAAAGCATTGAATGATGGCTGTCGAAAGTTCATTTTAGCGGTAGGCGGAAGCGCTACCAATGATGCGGGTGTTGGAATGCTCCAGGCTTTGGGAATGAGGGTGTTTAATGAAGATGGTAAACCTCTGGGATTTGGGGGTGCTGAATTATCGCGGATATCAGAAATTAATACGGAAGATTTTGATTCCAGAATTGCAGATTCCGAGTTTTTGATTGCCTCGGATGTCCAGAATCCGTTAGTCGGTCCGGATGGGGCATCAAGTGTATTCGGACCTCAAAAAGGTGCCACTCCTGCCATGGTTGAATTACTTGATAAAGCTTTATCATCATGGGCTGATTTGGTGGAAATCAAGACAGGCATACACTTGCATGATAAATCGGGTGCTGGTGCCGCAGGTGGAATTGGAGGTGCATTTCAAGCCTTTTTCCCAGCAAAAACAAAAAGGGGCATCGATATTGTGTTGGAGCATACGAAAATGGCTGAAAAATTGTCCGATGCTGATTGTGTCTTTACCGGTGAGGGCCAAATTGATTACCAGACAGCTTCAGGCAAAACACCAATGGGAGTTGCACAAGAAGCCAAAAAACACGATATTCCAGTATTTGTTTTAGCAGGATCGATTGGAACTGGTATTGAAGTTTTATATGAACATGGAGTAACAAGTGTTCATAGTTTAGTGAACGCTCCTATGTCATTAAAGGAAGCTATGGAAAGAGGAGCTGAATTGTTGGAAAATTCAGCCGAACAAGTAATGCGGACTTTTTTTGGAGCGATTAAAAATAGGAGGTAATTAATTATTTTCTAAAATAGCTTCAAGTTAAAAATGAAGAAGAGCTTGAAACGATTGTATACTTTTTGAATAGGTTCGAAATAAATAATTAGCTTAAGAGATCAGTCCTCAAGGTTTATAAGAATTCATATTTAGTTAACTGTGGGCACTTTTTAAAATTGGTGACGATGCCTTTCCTATTTATCAAACGGGTACGTTAGCTGAAGTTCGGAGCTGTCATTAAGGCAGCTTTTTATTTATGTACTATCTGGGCAGATTAGTTCAAAGAACTGAAAAGGGGTGAAAGTGAATGAGTATAGTAAATTAACTAGATTTGCTTATCAAGTGTTAATTGATTTCCTATCTTTAACTCCCTTTATCAAAATTCATTGTAGTTGTTTTAAGACAGTTACTTACCCTATTTTATTTAATTACTGACGAACAGAACATTCAGTACACAATAGTATAGGTATACATAATTGAAATAAGAAGAAGTATGTTAATTATTCAAATTGACAAGCTTGAAAGAAGACAGAAAAAAACAGGTAGGAATGTTGCTGTCATTTGGGATAATCCCTTAACATTTTCTTGAAGTATCCATAAGAATAAATGGAGAGTAAAGGACGAATGCAAAGCAAAATAGTTCTAAGAAGCTGAGAAAAATTCTATTGGGATAAATTTTGCATCGATGCATAAACTAACTCAAAAAAAGATTGAAACGTATGTCCCATACAAAGTTTGATTCGAAAGTTCTTTCAGTTATAGAAGATAAAATTCGGTTAATTAAAATAGATAAAAAGGCCATTTATTTAGTTGGTCCCATTCGACTACCAGTTAACTTATATATGGGGAGACGGTAGTGTTCAAATGGTATTGTTGGCTAATTGTGACGAAGTAAGAGAAAAATATGAGTGAATTATTGAGAAATTATCTTCTGTTAATTTAGCTGAATTGCAACAATCAAGTGTGTTAGTATATGGTGACTTTTCATATAGTGATGATGCCATTATCAGAATGCATTCCATTTGTCATACAGGAGACATATTCGGCAGTATGCGATGCGACTGTGGTTATCAATTGAAAAAATCCATGAAAATGATTGTGGAACATGGTGTGGGTGCGTTGTTTTATCTAGCCAATCATGAAGGAAGAGGAATTTGCCTCTTTAATAAGCACTGGCTTATATCCTTCAGGAAAATGGCTATGATACAGTTGATGCTAATAAAAAACTGGGTTTTGTAGATGATTCCAGAAACTATAATGACGCGATACAAGTACTGAAAGCACTAAGATCCAAGCCGGTACACTTATAAAACCAATAACCCAAAAAAGCTGGAAGCACAGAAAAACGCTGGTGTGGAGGTTGCAGTTTGAAAGCCTTTATGGGGAGATATTTCGGAGTTTAATGAGAAATATCTCCAGACAAAGATAAAACGTTCAGGTCATTTAGAGGAAGAGAGGATTTGTCCAAATGACTAACCTTATCCTGCATCTATACCTATAATTGTTCCGGGCCTATACTAAAAAAATATAATATACTTAATTTACTTTTTTAATGTGAATTGTAGTTGTTTTATTTGGAAAGATAGATATGATCGCTATTTCTGAAGCAACTCCTTGTCAGCTTTTATGTGCGTTATTGGAGTAATTACTGCCGTTATCTATGTCTTGATGCTGTCGATGCAATAATTTTCCTGGATATTCCGAGAATTATAAGAAATACAACTTTTCTTGTGAAAAGTGCAAAAATAGAAAATAATCTTTGTTGAACTAGGGCCTTTCTTCATAATTAGAAGCTGGTCAGTAGCTCCTTTCTTATGCAACAAAAGGGGCAGATTGGTACACTAAGGGTTATGTAAAGGTTTGTTACCAGAAATTTATTTCCCCGAATTATTTCACGCTATATACACTTACAATAACTAATTCGAACGCTATCACCAAAATACGTCGCAATCAAGACAGTGCTCCTTTTTTATAAACCGTGCAACTTTATTAACTTACATAAAAATTATGCTAGGAGTGACTAAGTATATTATTTACTTTCCTTGCTGAACATAGTTAAGACTGTTAACAGAGAATATTAGAATTAGGAGGGCCAAGCATTTATGAAGGCTGTAACTTATCAAGGACCAAATCATGTACAAGTTAACCAAGTAGAGGATGCAAAAATAGAAAAAAAAGACGATATTATAGTTAAGATTACTTCTACTGCTATATGCGGATCTGATTTGCATTTATATCAAGGCAACATGCCATTACCCCCCGGATATATTATTGGCCATGAACCAATGGGTATTGTAGAAGAAGTTGGACCTGAAGTCACAAAAGTAAAAAAGGGAGACCGTGTTGTCGTTCCTTTTAATGTTTCATGCGGACATTGCTTTTATTGCCAACATGAAATGGAAAGCCAATGCGATAACTCAAACCCTCATTATGATTCTGGAGGATACTTTGGTTATACTGAAAAGTTCGGTAACCATCCAGGTGGTCAGGCTGAATATTTAAAAGTCCCTTTTGGAAATTTCACTCCCTTTGTTATCGAGGAATCATGCGAATTGGAAGATGAGTCACTGCTCTTTTTATCGGATGTTCTGCCAACAGCTTATTGGAGTGTAATAAATGCAGGTGTAAAATCAGGCGATACCGTTATCGTTCTTGGATGTGGACCTGTTGGGTTGATGGTACAAAAATTTGCCTGGATGAAAGGTGCAAAACGTGTGATAGCTGTCGATTACTTGGATTACCGGATCAATCATGCGAAAAAGATGAACAAAGTTGAGGTATTTGAGTTCACAAAATACCCCGATATGGGCGAACATTTAAAAGAGATTACTCATGGTGGGGCAGATGTCGTCATCGATTGTGTAGGTATGGACGGAAAGAAATCACCCCTAGAGTATCTGGAACAAAAATTCAAACTGCAGGGCGGAACCCTAGGACCTATTCAAATTTCTACTAAAGCTGTCCGGAAGTATGGGACAGTGCAAATGACTGGTGTTTACGGGGGTAACTATAATCTATTTCCATTAGGTGCATTTTGGATAAGAAATATTAATCTTAAAATGGGACAAGCTCCAGTCATTCATTTAATGCCAGAATTGTTTGAAAAAATAACAAATAACGAATTTGACCCAAGGGAAATTATCACACACAAAATGTCACTTGAAGACGCAAGTCATGGTTATCAAATTTTTAATAATCGTGAGGATGATTGTATTAAAGTCGTTTTAAAACCATAATCCGCTGGGAGCATGGCATTACGCAGAGTTTGTCTTGCAAAGGGAATTGTTACGATAACGCTGTTATGGAAAGTTTTTTTGGTATCATGAAATCGGAACTGTCTTTAAGGCAGTTTTTTCTTTATGGAACTAAATTGGCAGTTTAGTTAAATGAGAAATTGTTAAATAGAACAAATGCGATTCTTAAATTGATGGATCGCTTTTTTTGCGTGATATCTTTAAGGATACTGTTTTTTATTCTGGAGGCGTTATATTATCCGACATGGGATAAAATCAATTGTCTAAATTAAAGATTTTAAAATGGCATAAGAAAATTATTTTACATTATTTCACGAAATGATTCACGTATATAAAAACATTTAGAAAAAACTATAATATCATCTTTAAAAACATATAAACACGGAGATGTGTATAGGTTTTTAGGCTTAAACGTCTAAGTTGTAATTAAGTATCTTAATGAAATAAATTCAATATTTGTAATATAACTCAGCTAAGATTCGGGAAGAAAAAAAACATTCTTTGTTTTAGGGTACATAAATTGAATATTTTTATCTTGAATTTTTGTATTTATGTTACTATAATTACATGGAAAGTACGCGAATCGAATAAATGCATGCGAATAGAATACTTTCTTTGAAAAACATTTTGTAGTAAATAGATAGGGGAGTCATTATCATTGAAAAAATTAATGTTGATTACGACTGGTGGAACTGTAGCCTCACTTGAAGGAGAAAACGGACTTGCACCTGAACTGCATGCCGGTGATTTATTAAGTTACATACCTGAATTAAATGTACGTTGCCGTATTGATACGAAGGAGTTAATGAACATTGATAGCACCAACATGCAACCAGAGTTTTGGATAGACTTGGCAAATGTAATTTACGATCATTACGATCAGTACGATGGCTTTATTATTACTCATGGCACCGATACAATGGCTTACACATCAGCTGCACTTTCTTATATGTTACAAGATGCATCAAAACCGATTGTTATTACAGGTTCGCAAATTCCAATTTCGTATAGTAAAACAGATGCTAAACGAAACATTTCAGATGCCATTCGTTTTGCTTGTGAAGATATAGGTGGGGTATATATTGTATTTGACGGCAAAGTCATCCAAGGGACAAGAGCGATTAAACTTAGAACGAAAAGCTATGATGCCTTTGAAAGTATTAATTACCCGTATGTTGCATCGATGCATGCTGACCATATTGAATATAATAAATCCATTCATATCCAAAAAAAGAAACACATTCAATTAGATACATCACTTTGTACAGATGTGGCGGTTGTGAAATTACATCCTGGGATAAAACCAGAATTTTTTGACTGCTTAAAAGGTTTGTATAAAGGAGTGGTTGTGGAAAGCTATGGAAGTGGTGGTGTACCTTTTCAAGTGCGCAACATTTTAGCGAAATTGATTGAATTAACAGAGCACGGTGTATCGGTTGTCATTACGACTCAATGTCTAGAAGAAGGAGAAGACATGAGTATATATGAAGTTGGCCGGAAAATTGACCATGATCGTGTAGTACGTTCTAAAAATATGAACACAGAAGCAATCGTGCCGAAATTGATGTGGGTGCTAGGAAAAACAACAGATCCTAAAAAGGTAAAAGAAATGATGGAAACAACGATTGCAGCAGATATTTCGTTGAATTTTTGAAATACTGCCATTAAGTCTATTAACTCAAATATTTGGGCGCTATAAACTCCTGACTTTGGACAGACTTCATCAGTTGATGAAGTTGATCTTTTTTTACAGTGAAAAAACCATGTATCTTCTAAGCTAGTAAATTTTAATACGAGGTGTTTAAATGCAACAATTATTACATGATCTAATTGGCGTAACGAATGATTTCCTTTGGTCAAAATTATTAATTATTATGCTTGTTTCTTGTGGGATTTATTTCACATTTAAATTGAAATTTGTACAGGTTAGAATGTTAAAGGAAATGGTCCGTGTATTAATGGAAGGAAGAAAGGGTTCTAAAGACAGCGTTTCCCCCTTTCAAGCGTTCTGTATCGGTATGGCCGCTCGTGTTGGAACAGGTAATATCACAGGAATTGCGATTGCGATTGCATTAGGCGGTCCTGGAGCGATATTCTGGATGTGGATTATTGCAATTATTAGTTCGGCAACCAGCTTTATTGAAAGTACGTTAGCGCAAGTATATAAAGTAAAAGACAAAACTGGTTTCCGTGGTGGACCATCCTATTATATGGAAAAAGGATTGAACAAACGTTGGATGGGAGTATTATTCTCCATTTTAATTACGCTTTCTTTCGGTCTTGTATTCAATTCTGTACAATCAAATACCGTAACAATTGCTTTTGAGAACTCATTTGGTGCAGATCGGTTAACTGTAGGGATTCTCATGACACTTGCTTTCGCTGCGATTATCTTTGGCGGTGTGAAGCGTATTGCAAAAATTTCTGAATACAAGGTTATGATTCTAGGTGTGTTATACCTTGGAATGGCATTATTTGTCATAGCAATGAACATTACCAAAATGCCGGAAATTCTTTCTCTTATTATTAATAACGCGTTTGGCTTTGAACAACTAGCAGGCGGTTCAATCGGAGCTGCGTTCATGAATGGGGTTAAACGTGGTTTATTTTCGAATGAAGCTGGTATGGGGAGTGCGCCAAACGTTGCCGCAACGGCAAAAACAAGTCATCCGGTGAAACAAGGTCTTATTCAGGCATTTGGCGTATTGACGGATACACTGATCATCTGTACAAGCACAGCATTTATTATTTTACTTTCGGATGCTTATAAACAACCAGGGCTAACTGGTATTGCACTTACACAAACTTCATTAAGTGAACATATCGGTTCCTGGGCATCAGGTTGTCTTGCTATCTTTGTTTTCCTATTTGCATTCGGTTCGTTAATTGGTAACTATTATTATGGGGAAACAAATATTCGATTTTTACACTCAAGTAAAGTATGGTTGATTCTATATCGAATAGGCGCTTTCGCCATGATTGTATTCGGTTCGATTGCAAAGGTCGAGCTTGTATGGGATTTAGCAGATTTATTTATGGGCTTGATGGTTATCGTAAACTTAATTGCTGTTTTCTTATTATCAAAAGTAGCTTTTGCAGCATTAAGTGATTATATGAAACAGAAAAAAGCTGGTCAAGATCCTGTTTTTTATAAAGACAGTATTAAAGGTCTTGAAAATCTTGAATGTTGGGAGCACTCTCAAGATTCTGACACTTTTATTAAAAAGAAGACCATGTAAACATATAAAAAAGATGGACAGACATAAAGAACTATCCACCGCATACGTTTCCTTCTGACTGTTTTAAAGTAATAAGTATCCGTGCTTCAACTACATTTCCTTGCTTATTATTGAACTTTTCGATGAAATCGAATAAAGTCCTTTTAGTACTTCATCGAAAAAAATAATCTACCACAGGGTTCACTTTCTGAGCCATTGTTGAGCTATCTGTTATGGAGTTCGAATCTTCGGTGGAGACCCGAATGTTATATTTTCTAAGGTCAGTATACCTTAATCATCAAAGGAGGTTATTCATAATGCATGTGCTACAAAAAACACAAAAAATAGTTCGCTATCAGAATCAACAGGGCAATATACATTACGGTAT